>JBOHII010000387.1:0-5254 GCA_050725955.1 Pseudolabrys sp.
CGTGGTGCCGCTGATGGCTATGCTGCGCCATCGCGCCGCGGCCGGCAGCAAAGCGCCGGCGGCGCTGCTCTATTCGTCGCGGACGCTCGCCGACATCATCTATCGCGCCGAGATCGAGAAGCTGGCCGGGCAGGGCGATGGGCTCAAGGTCGTGCAAACGCTCACGCGCGAAAAGCCGGCCGGCTGGCGCGGGCTCATGCGCCGCATCGACCGCGCCATGCTGCAAGAGGCGGGCTTTGCGCCGGATGCAAGTCCACGCATTTTCGTGTGCGGACCGACGCCGCTGGTGGAAGTCGCCGCGCGATCCTTGCGCGACCTCGGCCATGCGCCGCATTTGATCAAGACCGAACGATTTGGGCCGACGGGAACCTAGGAGATCGACCATGAACAGCGCCCTCGATGGCAATGCGGCTGGCGGCCTTTTGCGCGAGTTGTTCGCGTTCGACGTGACGGCGGCGGAGATAATCTGCGCTGGCTGCGGTGCGGCGGCCGAAATCGGCGCGGTGCGCGACTATGGCGGCACGATGGGCGCAATCCTGCGCTGCGCGCATTGCGACACGGTGGTGTTGCGGCTTACGCACACGCCGGCCGGGCTGTGGCTCGATATGCGCGGCACGCAGCGGCTGTTCGTCGCCGCGCCGGTCACGGCTTAGCGATCATGAAATAGAGGTTGGCGAGCGGCAGCAGCGTGGCGATGGTGCCCCATATCATCCAGCGCCGGTTGAGCTGCCAAAAGCGTTCCGGAACAGGTCCGCCGTCGGCGGACCTGCGGCACTTATCGTAGGATCGCACCGGGTTTCACAATGGATGGTGAGGGAGTTCTTTCATGATCCTGGGCATGTCGATCTCGTTGTTCACGACAATTCACGTGATCATCAGTCTCGTTGCGATTGCCGCCGGTCTCATCGTGCTGATCGGCATGCTCGGCTCGAAACGCTTGGGCGGCTGGACCGGGCTGTTTCTGTTCATGACCATCCTGACCAGCGTGACCGGGTTTTTCTTTCCCATTCACGGCTTCACGCCGGCCATCGGCGTGGGGGTCGTATCGCTGGTGATTCTGGTGATCGCGGTGATCGCGCGCTACGTCCAACATCTCGCCGGCGCGTGGCGCTGGATTTATGTGGTCACCGCCGTCGCCGCACTCTGGTTCAACGTTTTTGTGATGATTGTGCAGTCGTTTGAAAAGATCTCGATCCTCAACCCGCACGCGCCGCAGGTCGGTCCGCCGTTCCCCGAGCCGCAGAATACGCAATTCGCCATCGCGCAGGGCGCAGCCCTGGTGATTTTGGCGGTGCTTGGCTTGATCGCGGTGTTCAGATTCCGCCCGGCTTCGGGTCCAGTTTCGATGTCGTAGTGCCAAACCGGCAATCGGATTGGTTCGCACAGACGGAATAAGCGAAGCCGCCGTCGCCCGCGGCTTTGCTCAAGTCCGCTGCTTCGACCCGGAGTTTACTTGAGCTGGGTCGAGACGCTGGAGAAGGTGGCGTTGAGCTGGGTGCCCAGGCCATTGACCACGGCGATGATGGCAACCGAAATGCCGGCGGCGATCAGGCCGTATTCGATAGCAGTAGCGCCCGAATCATTCTTCAAGAACGCAACAATCTTTGACATGTGAAGCTCCGCGTTTTGTGTGTGCGCGAGAACAATAGTTCCGCCGTTTAAAGATACCTTGAAGGCCGGGGCTAAAAATTTACGTGAAAAAACGTACATCGAAACTTAGGTTCGGCCGTTTTGACGGCAATGGGGTGCCCAATTGCGTTTGAATTTTGCACAATGCGGAGTTTTTCACCGCGGCCGCGCCGAAATTTCCAATCGCGGTGATTTTTCATTAAGCGGCCGTTAGCCATATCGCTTAGACGTCTTCCGGCTTGTCCACATAGATGAGCCCGGCCTTCTTCAGCCCGTCGCGCATATTGTACATGTCGAGGGAAAGCTCGCCGGCGGCGAGCCGCTCGCGCTTTCCATCCTCGTCGTCCTTGCGCTTCTGCGCCTTGGCGGCGGTGTCTACCGCGAGCTTTTTCGGGATCACCACCACACCGTCGTCGTCGGCCACCACGACGTCGCCCGGCTCGACATTGACGCCCGCGCATACCACCGGAATGTTGACCGCGCCGAGCGCCGCCTTGACGGTGCCCTTGGCGGAAATCGCCCGCGACCAGACCGGGAAACCCATTTCGGTGAGCGGCTTGATGTCGCGGCAGCCGGCGTCGATCACGAGCCCGATCACGCCGCGCGCGACCAGCGCGGTCGCCAGCAATTCGCCAAACATGCCGTCGGTGTTGTCGGCGCTGCACCCGACCACCAGCACGTCGCCCTTCTGGCACTGCTCGACCGCCACATGGATCATCCAATTATCGCCGGGCTGCGCCAGCACGGTGACCGCCGGCCCGCCGATCGACCCGCCGACCCAGATCGGCCGCATATAGGGCTTCATCAGCCCGCTGCGCCCAAGCGCCTCATGCGCGGTGGAGACGCCGACGGCGGCGAGGGTGCCGATGGCGTTGGAATCGGCGCGTTTGATGTTGCGGACGACGACGGGTTTCATTTTGTTTCCTCCGAGCTCAGCCGAGCGTTTCTGCAACGCGCGGGAATAACGTCTGATAAGCCTCGCCGTAAGTCATCGGCACGCCGGTGTTGCGGCTGCCCTGCACGCCGCGGTTGAGCGCGACGCGTTCGTAATAGGCCCACAAATGTTTTTGCGCGGCGAGGATCTGGAACGCCTTGTATTTCGTCTCCCACACCTCGTCGATCTTCAAAATGAGGTCGGGCTTGTAGTTGCACATTTCGGGCTGATGCGGCTCGAACAGGAACACGGGCGGCGCCGAATATTTGTATTTGGCGTCCGGCTTGTGGCCCATGGCCTGCGCCACCACGCGGGTCTCCTGCGCGAAATGCGCGGCGTTGGGATGGTCGAAATTATAGGGGTCTTCCAATGCGTGAGTGAGAACGAAGGCCGGGTTGGTTTCCCGATAGATATCGACCATGCGGTCGAAATGTCTTTCGGTGAGTTTCAGCGGGTAGTCGCCGCAATCGAAAAATTCGATCTCGGCGCCGAGCAGGCTGGCTGCGCGTTCGGCCTCGTCCTTGCGGCCCGCTTTTACTTTTTGCAGCGTCGCGCCCGGCTCCTTCCAGGCGAACTGGCTTTCGCCGCGTTCGCCGAACGACATGCAGACGATCTTGACCCGATAACCCTTTTTGGCGTGCAGCGCGATGGCTCCGCCCGCGCGCCAGACGAAATCGCCCGGATGGGCGGTGATGACGAGCCCCGTCTTCTGCTCCGGCATTAAGAACTCCCTTTTCCGCAGGCATTCTTTAAACTAGGTAGGGCACGGGGCGGTCAAGGTCCGGCCGTCCGTCATCCCGCAGCGCAACCAAGCAGAAAGCCCTTTGCGATGAACGACGCGGCCACCCTTCGCATCGCCATCGGCGACTATGCGCACACGCTGCCGCTCAAGCGCGGCACAATCGCCTCGCCTTGGCTCAAGCTCGATTTCGTCGAGGTCAAGCCGATGCACAAGGCGTTCAAGCCGATGGTGCGCGAACACGCCTACGATGCCAGCGAAATGGCGCTGGTCACCTACCTGCAGGCGAAAGCCTACAACAAGGGTCTCAAGCTGCTGCCGGCGGCCATGCTGGCGCGATTTCAGCACGGCTGCATGCTGTACAACACCGAGCGCGGAAAACTCGATCCCGCCGGCCTGCCGGGCTGCCGCGTCGGCGTGCGCGCCTATAGCCAGACCACCGGCGGCTGGCTGCGCGGCATGCTGCAAAACGACTACGAGGTCGACCTGTCGCGCGTGCATTGGGTGACCTTCGAGGACGGGCATGTGGCGGAAGCCAAGGAGCCGCCGGGTGTGACCCGCGCCGCCGCCGGGCAGGACATGACAAAAATGCTGATCGACGGCGAACTCGACGCCGCAATCTACGGCGCCGAATTGCCGAACGACCCGCGCCTGCAAAGCGTCATTCCCGATCCGGATGCTGCCGCGCGTGCGTGGTACGGCCAGCACGGCCTGGTGCCGGTCAATCATATGGTGGTGGTGACCGAGACATTGGCGCGCGCCAACCCTAATGCCGTTGCGGAGCTCTATCGTCTGCTGGAAGAAAGCAAAGCGGCGGCCGGATTGCCGGCGCCGGGCGAAATCGATACGGCGCCGTTCGGCAAAGCGGCCAACCGGCCGTGTCTTGAGCTGCTGGCGTCCTATGCACTGCAGCAACGCCTGATCCCCCAGGCACTTGCCTTCGATGCGCTTTGGTAGTTGCGGCGGCGCGAGCGTTATTGAGAGAATCTGCAGCATTCTGCCTATTATTTAATCGGGGGCCGCAGCCTGGAAATTGGGCAATCCACAGGTTCCTCTGAAAACATATAGATATTGCAAATACTTAAGTGAAAACCCTGGCCTTGGCACAGGCTTTGCGACCTCCGCTATGCGCGGAAATGTCGCCGGGCACACTCGCGCGCGTCAAACGCAGGGGACTTCGCTCATGCTCAACCTAATTCAGACGGTCGCGTCGCGATCGAATGCCCGTCGGTGGCTCTCCGCCGCCGCCGGTTTGGCTTTCGCGGCCACGGCAGCGGTGCAGACCGCCAAAGCCGCGGACACTATCAAGATCGGCATTCTCCACTCGCTCTCCGGCACCATGGCCATCAGCGAAACGACGCTGAAGGACGTGATGCTCATGCTGATCGACCAGCAGAACAAGAAAGGCGGTCTGCTGGGCAAGAAACTGGAAGCCGTCGTGGTCGATCCGGCCTCCAACTGGCCGCTGTTCGCCGAAAAAGCGCGGGAGTTGATTTCCAAGGACAAGGTCGCCGTCGTGTTCGGCTGCTGGACCTCGGTGTCGCGCAAATCGGTGCTGCCGGTGTTCAAGGAACTGGACTCGATCCTGTTCTATCCGGTGCAATACGAAGGCGAGGAAAGCGAGCGCAACGTGTTCTACACCGGCGCCGCGCCCAACCAGCAGGCCATCCCGGCCGTCGACTATCTGATGAGCAAGGACGGCGGCAATGTGAAGCGCTGGGTGCTCGCGGGCACCGACTACGTCTATCCGCGCACCACCAACAAGATCCTTGAGGCCTATCTGAAGCTGAAAGGCGTCAAGCAAGAAGACATCATGATCAACTACACGCCGTTCGGACATTCCGATTGGCAGACGATCGTGTCCGACATCAAGAAGTTCGGCTCCGCCGGCAAGAAGACCGCGGTGGTATCGACCATCAACGGCGACGCCAACGTGCCGTTCTACAAGGAGC
>JBOHII010000388.1:0-5472 GCA_050725955.1 Pseudolabrys sp.
TCGCCATGCTGGTCGAGTTCCTGCTGGTGAAGCAGGCGGCCACCGCTACCTTCTTCCTGCTGCTGGTCATCGGCTTTATCGACGTGATCGGCGGCTTCGCGGTGACGCTGCGCTCGGCCCAGCGCGATCTCACGGTCGAAGGCGTCGAGCACGGCGCTTGATCCCGAATAAGCATGCGCACGCAAAAATGAGCCGCGATTTCCAGCTTCCCGGCCGCTCGCCCGTGATCGCCTGCGAAGGCATGGCGGCGACTTCGCATCCGCTGGCGAGCCTTGCCGCCATCGACACGCTACGCGCCGGCGGCAGTGCGGCCGACGCCGCGGTCGCGGCGGTCGGCGTGCTCTGCGTGGTCGAGCCGCATATGACCGGCGTCGGCGGCGATTGTTACTGTCTGCTGTCGCAATCGGGCAAACCGCTCTGGGGCTATAACGGCTCCGGCCGCGCCGGCGCCAAGGCGTCCTATGACGCATTGCGCGCGCAAGGCCTGCGCGAGATCGGCAATTCGATCCACTGCGTCACCGTGCCGGGCGCACCCGATGCCTGGGAGGCCATCCTCAAAGCGCACGGCCGCTTCGGCCTCGACCGCGCGCTGCAGCCCGCCATCCGCCACGCCGAGGGCGGCTTTCCGGTCGCCGCACGCGTCGCCTGGGATTGGCGCCGCTATGTCGGCAAGCTCAAGGCCGACCCCGGCGCGGCCAAGCATTTTCTGTTCGGCGGCGCGCCGCCCCAGGAAGGCGACGTGATCCGACTTCCAGCGCTGGCGGCGACGCTCAAAACCGTTGCCGCCAAGGGCGCGCGCGCCTTCTATGAGGGCGAGATTGCCGAGGACATGGCGGCGACACTTTCCGCGCGCGGCTCGTTCCTCACCGCGGACGACTTCGCGCGCCACCGGGGCGATGTGGTCGCGCCGATCTCGAGCAATTACCGCGGGCTCGATCTGATCGAACTGCCGCCGAACGGGCAGGGGCTCACCCCGCTGGTGATGCTCAACATCCTGGAGAATTTCGATCTCGCCGCACTCGATCCGCTCGGCCCCGAGCGTTTCCATCTGGTGCTGGAAGCCGCGCGCCTGGGCTTTGCGGTGCGCAATACCCACGTCGCCGACGCCGCGCATATGCGCGTCGCGGTCGCCGATTTGATCGACAAGCGCTTTGCAAAAAAACTCGCCGCCAGGATTGACTTGAAAAAACGCGCCAAGCTGCCGGCGGCGCCGACGCCGGGGAGCGATACGGTCTATGTTTCGGTGGTCGACCGCGACCGCATGGCGGTATCGTTCATCAACACGCTCTATTCGCATTTCGGCGCCGGCGTCTGCACCGAGAAGTCCGGCATTATGTTCACCAATCGCGGCGCCTGTTTCACGCTGGAGCCGGATCATCCCAACACATTCGGACCCGCCAAGCGGCCGCTGCACACCATCATTCCGGCGCTCGCCATGCGTCACGGCCGCTGCGCCATGAGCTTCGGCGTTATGGGCGCGCACTACCAGCCGATGGGCCACGTGCAGATTGTCAACAACATGATCGACTTCGGCATGGACGTGCAGCAGGCGATCGACGCACCACGTTTCTTTTTCGAGGGCGAGGTAACGCTGGTGGAGCACGGCACGCCGGCCGCCACGATCGAAGGGCTTAAGGAACGCGGCCACGACGTGGCCTATGCGCCGACGCCCTGGGGCGGCGCGCAAACGATCGAAATCGATTGGGATCGCGGTGTACTGATCGCGGGATCCGACCCGCGCAAGGACGGCTGCGCGCTGGGGTATTGATAATTTAGCCGAAGCGCGTGAGCGCGATGGCGGCCCGATAGGCGGCAGTTGCGTCGCTTGGCTCGGCGCGCCAGCGTTCGCGGGTCTGCGGATGCCGGTCCTTTATCGCCAGCAGCTGGGCGAGGAACGCTGCCTGTCGATATTGCGGCGTCGGGCGTGACGCCGCGGCGGGCGTTACGGCGACCAGCGCGCGGCTATCGGCGGACGGCTCTGCGGACACGGCTTCGGTGCCGGACGGTATCGTTCCGTCCATCTGGGAAGCCATTTCGTCGATGTCGCCAAGCCGCATTGCACTGTCTCGTTTTGGCACAAGTCCGTGTTGTCCACTTTGGTATTGGCAAAGACCGTGCCGCAGGCGTAACTCGGGGTTAATCCGTCTAAACCGCGCAGTTTTTCGAATTATTTATCGTTTGTCCGTAGCGTCGCGGCTTCAGATAATGCCCGAGCCAACGTGGCGTTCCCAAAAAGGGGCGATAGTGGTCCGAATCGAACAAGTCGCAGGTGTCCCGGACGCCGCAGAGGTTCTCCGGTCGATCGGCGATGTCGTCTATGAATGGCAGCTCGACACCGACGCGTTGCGCTGGAGCAACAATGCGGCGGCGGTGCTCGGCGTATCCAACGTCGCCGAAATCGCCAGCGGCCGCCGCTACGCCCAGTGTGTTGAGGCCGAAGACGGACAAAGTCGAATCGACGCCGTCACCCAATCGGGCCGCAGCGACGACGGCGATGGCGTCCCCTTTCAGGTGCAATATGCCTTCCGGCGTGCCGGTGGCGAAACGATCTGGCTGGAGGATACCGGCCGCTGGTTCGCCGGGCCGGATGGCAAGCCGCTGCGCGCGCACGGGATCGTGCGCGCAATCGACGCGCGCCACAAACGCGAGCACGAGCTCATGGCGCTCGCCAAGTTCGATCCGCTGACCGGCGAGATGAACCGCGCCCATTTCGCCGAAGTGCTCGACGCCAAGCTCGACGAAGCGGTGCGTTGCCGTGGCTCGGTGGGCGTGCTCCTGGTCTCGATCGACCATCTCGCCCAACTCAACGAAGCTTACGGTTTCGACATGGCCGAGGATGTGATCGCGCAGGTCGCCAAGCGCATCCGTTCGCGCCTTCGCGGCAAGGATTGCATCGGCCGCTTTTCCGGCAACAAGTTCGGTGTCATCCTGAGCGGCTGCACGGCGGACGAATTGGCGCTTGCCGCCGAGCGGCTGCTGGCCGGCGTGCGCGACGAGACCGTACAGACCACCCACGGCCCGGTCGCGGTGACGGTGACGGTCGGTGGCATTACCGCGCCGCGCCACGCCCGCACCGTGCCGGAAATTTTCAGCCGGGCGCAAGACGCGCTGCATGCCGCGCGGGCAAAACGTCACGGCTCGTTCATGCCGTATCGGCCGAACGTGGAACGCGACGCGCTGCGCCGCGACAGCGTGCGGGCGACCGACGAGATCGTGGCCGCGCTCAACGAGCGGCGGATCGCACTTGCCTTCGAGCCGGTGGTCGCGGCGAAAACCCGCGGCATCGCGTTCTATGAATGCATCATCCGCGTGCACCGGCCCGACGGCCGCATCGCGCACGCCAACGAGATCATTCCGGTGGCCGAGCGCATCGGATTGATGCGCATGCTGGACTACCGCGTGCTCGAACTGGTGGTGGACGAACTTGCCGCCGCGCCTGCCCTCACGGCGAGCGTCAACGTCTCGCCGGCCTCCACCGTCGATCCGGACTGGTTGGCGGGGCTCGGCGCCATGCTGCGCGCCAATACCAGCGCGGCCGAGCGGCTGATCATCGAGATCACCGAAACCGCCGCTATCCAGGACGTCGCCGACGCGCGCGGCTTTGTCGCCCGCGTCAAGGATCTCGGCTGCCGCATTGCCATCGACGACTTCGGCGCCGGCAATACCTCGTTCCGCAACTTGCGCAAGCTCGGCGTGGACATCGTCAAGATCGACGGCGCCTTTGTGCAGAACATCGTCAAGTCGGGTGACGACCGCGCCTTCGTGCACACGCTGATCGACCTGTCGCGGCGGCTCGGTCTCAAGACCGTCGCGGAATGGGTGCAGGACGAGCAAGCCGCGCAAATGCTGGCGGATTGGGATTGCGATTGGCTGCAAGGCGCGCTGATCGGGCTCGCCGGTGACGAGCGGCCGTGGCTCGCTGGCCGCGCCGCAACGGCGTGACGTCTCGCCGTTGTCATTGCCGTGCTTGACCCGGCAATCCGTGTAGCGCGTCGGCAAAACCCGGCGCGCGCTATTCCTTATTGCCGATCCTATCGAGCCGCTTCTGCATCTCGTCGAGCTGGCGCTTGAGCTCGTCCATCTCGCCGCCCGAGCCTTGCGGCTTGTCGGCTGCGGGCTTTGCTTGCCCGCGAGCAAACGGCGCGAACATGGCGAAGGTCTTCTCGAACATTTCCATGTTCCGCCGCACATGATCCTCAAGCGGTCCGAAGCCGACGCCGCCGAAGGCCTGCGCCATCTGCTCGCGGAACTTGTCCTGCTGGCTGGTCAGCGACGACATCGACTGCTCGAGGAAGCGCGGCACCAGCATCTGCATGCTGTCGCCGTAGAAGCGGATCAATTGGCGCAGGAAGGCGATCGGCAAGAGGCTTTGCCCTTCCTTGTTTTCCTGCTCGAAAATGATCTGCGCCAGCACCGAGCGCGTGATGTCCTCGCCGGTCTTGGCGTCGAACACCACGAAATTCTCGCCCGCCTTCACCATGGTGGCGAGGTCCTCGAGCGTCACATAGGCGCTGGTTCCGGTGTTGTAGAGCCGCCGGTTGGCGTATTTCTTGATTGTGATCGGCTCTTTTTCTTCTGTCATGTTCGCTGCAATCCCCCTGCCCAGAGCTTGAGCATAGCCGGTTTCCCACTATGCGGGCCACCGTTTTGTGGCGGCGCGGGAGGCCGCTTGGGCAGTGCGGCATTCCTTGATGAAAGTCAAAAAACCGCCGATTCTTGCCGATATCTTCAAATCACCCACTGTTGACAGGGTTGCCTGGGCTGCCGAGGATGCGGCATCGCCATATATCAGACCTCGACACGCAATCGCCTGCCAAAGGAGTTTCGCATGAAGGACGATATTGTCATTGTCAGCGCCGCCCGCACGCCGGTCGGTTCGTTTAACGGGGCGTTCGCCAATGTGCCGGCCCATGAGCTCGGCAAAACCGCGATCAAAGCCGCGTTGGAACGCGCCGGCGTCGAAGGCGCCCGTGTTTCCGAGGTCATCATGGGTCAGATCCTGACCGCCGGTCAGGGGCAGAACCCGGCGCGCCAGGCATCGATCGCCGCCGGCATCCCCGTCGAGAGCCCTGCCTGGGGCGTGAACCAGCTATGCGGCTCCGGCCTGCGTGCGGTCGCGCTCGGCTATCAGGCGATCATGAACGGCGACAGCGACATTGTCGTCGCCGGCGGCCAGGAATCGATGAGCATGGCGCCGCACTGCCAGCATCTTCGCAACGGCGTGAAGATGGGCAACGTCGACCTGGTCGACACCATGATCAAGGACGGCCTGTGGGACGCCTTCAACGGCTATCACATGGGCACAACGGCCGAGAACGTCGCCAAGCAATGGCAGATCACCCGCCAGCAGCAGGACGAATTCGCCGTTCGCTCGCAGAACAAGGCGGAAGCGGCGCAAAAGGCCGGACGCTTCAAGGACGAGATCATTCCCTTCACGATCAAGGGTCGCAAGGGCGACGTTGTGGTCGATAC
>JBOHII010000389.1:0-12942 GCA_050725955.1 Pseudolabrys sp.
CGGTTGGGCGCGCGGCCGGCTTTTTCCAGTTTGCCCTTCGGTTTGCCGCGCTCGAACGCCATCCGGTAAAGCTGCTGCTCGCGCGCGACCTCGACCTCCATGCGCTCGGACAGCGCGTTCGCCACCGAGACGCCGACGCCGTGCAAGCCGCCCGAGGTCTCGTAGACCTTGGAGTCGAATTTGCCGCCGGCGTGCAGCGTGCACATGATCACTTCCAACGCCGACTTGTTCTTGAATTTCGGATGCGGGTCGACCGGAATGCCGCGGCCGTTGTCGGTGACGGAAACGAAGCCGTCCGCTTCCATCTCGACCTCGATCCAGTCGGCGTGGCCGGCCAGCGCCTCGTCCATGGAATTGTCGATGACTTCGGCGAACAGGTGATGCAGCGCCTTCTCGTCGGTGCCGCCGATATACATGCCGGGCCGGCGGCGCACCGGCTCGAGCCCCTCCAACACCTCGATATGTTTGGCGGTATAGCCCGCCTCCGCGCTGCCGCGCGCCGGCTTGACGCGAGCCGGAACCTTGGCCGCGCCGCGAGCCGCGGGCTTGCGGGCGGCCGATTTCGCCGGCCGCTGGGCAACGTCGAACAAGTCGGGTTGTTTCGCGGGCTTTTTCTTGGTTGCGGATTTGGCCATGGAAACTTTCATTTAGGAACGCAGCGAATCGCCTGCCAGTGAATATGCCATGAACTCGCCGTAAACATGACCGGCGGTGGCCCGGCCGGCCGCAACTATTCGGCCCATCAGCCGTTAGCAGACCGATCGACTGCGCGCAGTCGCGATGCATTGCCGGAGAGATGGGGTGGCATATCGTAACGGCGAACCCGGCCGGCGTCAGGTCCCGGCGCTTGACGATCCACAGCCGGTTGCGGCGTCAAGCCTGTGGCGAGCGGTCGCGCAGGCGGCGATCATCGGCATATTCGGCATCCTGTTTATTGCGGCGATCGACTTGGCCCGGCCGATCCTGCTGCCCACGGTATCCGCCTTTGTGGTGACCATGACGTTGAGCCCACTCTCGGAGCGGGCGGAGGAACTTCGAATCCCGCCGCTGTTGACGGCCGTCGTGCTGTGGCTGCTGGCGGCAGCGGTCTTCTACTGCTTGATCGTCATGGTGTCGGCGCCGGTGGTGGAATGGATCGGCAAAGCGCCGGAAATTGGCCGCAACGTGCAGGGAAAGCTGCATGTTCTCGACCAGCCGCTGGCGGCTTTGCGCGACCTGCGCAACGTATTGCTGCCGGCGGACGCAACAAATGCGGTCGGCTTCGATATCATGAGCATCGTCAAGCCGGCGGTTTCGCTGGTCACGCCGGCGATCGGGCAGTTGTTCGTCTTTTTCGCCGCGCTGCTGTTTATGCTGCTCGGGCGCGACTGGCTGCGTCGCGCGTTGGTGGTTTTATCCGACGACCGCGACGCGCGCTTGCGCATGCTGCACATTTTGAACGACGTCGAACGAAATCTCGCCGCCTATCTCAGCGTGGTGGCGATGATCAATTTCGCTGTCGGCATTGCTGCCGGTCTGATCGCTTGGCTCTCCGGGCTGCCGGATCCGTTTGCTTGGGCAATGCTCGGGTTCATCCTCAATTTCATACCCTATCTGGGGCCGCTGATCATGGAAGCGGCCATGCTTCTGGTGGGGTTGGTGACCTTTCCGACGTTGGCACATGCGCTGGTGCCGCCATTGCTTTACGTCGCGATGGCGACGTTGGAAGGCCACTTCATAACGCCCAGCATCATCGGAATGCGCCTCACGCTCAATCCGTTGGTCGTCTTCCTGTCGCTCGTGTTCTGGACCTGGCTGTGGGGACCGATCGGAGCGTTTCTGGCGGTGCCGGTGCTGATCGTCGGGCTTGTCGCGGTCGGCCGCTTGTTTCCCAGACCAGGCGTGCCGCTGCCGGATTGAGACTTTGGTTGTTGAACTGGTGAGGCAATAAAATCCGCCGGGATTTTCACCCGGCGGATGCCGATGCGGTTTTGCCTTGCCGGTTATTTACCGAGCTGTACAAAGCGCAACTCGCCCTTGACCAGATCGGGCACTATCACCAGCAGGCCCTTGCCGTTGGGAATGGCGCACAGGTCGGCCGGGCCTTTGAAGCCGCCCGCCAGATCATGCTTGCCCATTTTCTTGTTCCACTGGAACAGAGTGCCGGAGACCCAGTCGGTCACGATCAAGTCGCCGTCCTTCATGCGGTTGAGCCCGTCCAACAAGCCGATATTGTCGGATAGCTGTTTTGGCTCTTCTCCTGGCATCATTTCGTAAATGCCGTGCGGCTTATCCTTGGACTCAAATCCGACCATGATGAGAGAACCATTTTTGCCCGGATAAAGTCCGTTGGGAAAAATCGACTTGCCCGAGTAAACAATTGCGATCTTCGGCGCATTTTTCGCTTTGAGGAAGTTCGCCGGTTCAACGCTGGCAACTTTGTCGGTACGGTTGTCGCTGATGTAGAGGACCTCGCCGATGAGTGTCACGTCGTTGGCATAGGTGATCCCGGGCAATTCCAGCTTCTTGCCTTCCTTGGTCTTGAGGTCGAACTCCCAGACGGAGTCGATGTCGGCAACCCACATATGATTGCCTTTGATCCAGATCCCCTTGGGCTTGTTCATCGTTTGGCCCTTGGGCGGGAAAATTGCCTGCTCGATGATTTTTCCGTCCAGCGAAACCTTGTTGATCGATCCCTTGCCATCCTTGTCGGCGGGTTTGAGTGCGGGTCCGAAATTGCCGACGTAGAAAACTTTGCCTTTCGGATCGTAGGCGACCGATTCCGGATGGCCGAAGCCGGTGACTGTTTTTTCGGAAAGTACTTTCAATTCTTTTGCCGATGCGGCGGGCGCAAACTGCAAGCCGGCGATACAGGCCACCAGCGCGACAGCCGTTGCGATCTTTCCAATCATGGCGTTCCTCCCCCGGTGCAACGAGAAGCGCCGCCGGGATTTTCATCCCGGCGGATAACTCAACGAAGCTTCGATTTCTTATTTCAGAGCTACGGAGCCGGCCTTCGAAATCGTATCGTCTTGCGAGCCAGTGCCGCCGCTGCAGCCGATAGCGCCAATGATCTTGCCGTCGACCACGATCGGATTTCCGCCGCGCGATCCGGTGAACGCATCGCCGAGCGTCGGCAGGTAAGAGAAGTAGAAGCCCTTGCCCATCAAGGTCTCGAACACCAGCGTCGGCCGGCGATAGCGGGCGGCGGCGCGCGCCTTGTTCTGTGAGATTGTGACGGACGCGTATTGGCAATCGTCCATTTTTTCAAAATAGACTAGATCGCCGGTCGGCCCAACGACGGCGATGCACATTGCCTTCCAGCCGCGCTTCGCCGATTCGGCCTCCGCCGCCGCCGCGACTTTCTTGGCATCGGCAAGACTGATCGGCGCTCCGTAAGGTGTGTACGACTCCTTTGCCGGGACGTTGTCGTTCGGATTGTTCGGGTTCGGCGGTACCTGGGCATAAGCGCCCGAGCTGATCAGCAGCGCGACGCCCAAGGCGCCAGCCATCATTGTCAAACGATGCATGTATTCCTCCCAAGGAATGTTTGCCGGTCATGCCGGCGAAGGTTTTTGCCCGGACCGTTGCAGCCCGGGAACGCGAACGCGGCCCACTTTAACGGACCGGCTAATCGCCGCCTACATAGAAGTGGGCCAATGCCGAATTCAGCAATCGGAATGTATTAGTGCGGCGTTAGTTCGTCTTTTCGGCAAAACTTGACGCTCCCCGGTGAGCGCCCTATATGGCCGGCCATGACGACGTTTGTTGCAGCGCGAAATCTCCGCCGCCGCCGAGCCTCCACGGCACGGGTGCGCCTTCGCGTTTAGTCGTCACCCGTGCCGCCGGACACTAGGCCGCGGCATATAGCTTTTCCGAAAATCTGCGCTGTTGGCCTTGCTCCGGTCGTTCGCTAAGACTCTGGATTAAGGAATCGACCCATGGCGACAAAATCGAAAATCGGCGTGCTCGGCGCCTCGGGCTATACCGGCGCGGAACTGGTGCGGATGCTGCTGCGCCACCCACGCGGCGAGATCGTGCTGCTCACCGCGGAGCGCAGCGCCGGCAAGCCGATGCGCGAGGTGTTCCCGCAGTTTTCGCCATACGACCTGCCGGCGTTGGTCGCCGTTGAAGGCCTCGACTGGGCGAAGGCCGGGCTCGACGTGGCGTTCTGCGCATTGCCGCACGCCACCACCCAGAAGGTGATCAAGCAATTGCTGGCTCAAGCGCCCGCCACCAAAGTGGTCGACCTGTCGGCCGATTTCCGGCTGCACGATACGGCGGCCTATGCGAAGTGGTATGGCCATGACCATGACGCGCCGGAGCTGCAGAAGGAGGCGGTCTACGGCCTCACCGAAATCCACCGGCGTGAAATCAAGAAGGCGCGGCTGGTGGCCAATCCGGGCTGTTACACGAGTTGCGCTGAACTGCCGCTGATCCCGCTGATCAAGAACAAAGCGATCGACCTCGACGAGATCGTGATCGACGCCAAATCGGGCATGACCGGCGCGGGCAGGGCGGCGAGGGAATCGATGCTATTTTCGGAAGTGTCGGAGGGCTTCCACGCCTATGGGGTGGGGCATCACCGGCACATGGCCGAGCTCGACCAGGAATTTTCGCTCGCCGCGGGGCGCGAGGTGATCGTCACCTTTACCCCCCATCTGGTGCCGATGAATCGGGGCATCCTCTCGACCATCTATGTGCGGGGCAAACGCGGGCGGACTCCACAGGATCTTCATGCGTTGCTTTTGCAGTTCTACGCGAAGGAGCCCTTCGTGTACGTGCTGCCCTTCGGCGAAACGCCGCAGACCCGGCATGTGCGCGGCTCGAATATGACGTTCATCGGGGTCGCCAACGACCGCATTAAGGGCCGCGCCATCGTGATCTCGGCGCTCGACAATCTGGTGAAGGGCGCCTCCGGCCAGGCAATCCAGAACATGAACCTGGTCATGGGCTATCCGGAGACCACGGGGCTGGAGCAGGTCGCGCTGTTTCCGTGACCAGGCTGGTACACTAGGCTTCGCCGAAGGAGGCCCGACCCATGTTCGAGGTCAGCAACCAGCCGCCGCCGCTCGAGCCCTATAATCTTTTCACCAGCGACGCCGTGCTGCGCGCGGCCGTCAAGCTTGAGCGGGCGGGCTGGGCGGATGCCGAATTGACGGCTCTCGGCGCAACGTTCGGCCGGCCGGAGACCATCCAGCTTGGTTTCGACGCCAACAAATATCCGCCGGTTCTGCGCACCCTCGATCGATTCGGCCACCGCATCGACGAAGTGGAGTTCCATCCGGCCTGGCATGCACTGCTGGGGATCGCGTTGAAAGCCGGTCTGCATTCCAGCCCATGGGCCGCGCCGAAACCTGGCGCGCACGTGGCGCGCGCGGCCGGCACCTACATGCTCAACCAGGTCGAAAGCGGGGTCTATTGCCCGGTCGCCATGACCTACGGCTCGGTGCCGGCCTTCCAGCATGCGCCGAGCGTGGCGGCGGAATGGATGCCGAAAATCTTCGCGCGCGACTACGACCGCCGCTTCCGCCCGGCCAAGGAGAAAACCTCCGCACTTATCGGCATGGGCATGACCGAGAACCAAGGCGGCTCCGATTTGCGCACCAATACGACGCGCGGCGAGCCTGCCGGTGACGGCAGTTTTCGTTTGCATGGACACAAATGGTTCCTCTCGGCGCCGATGTGCGACGGCTTTATGATCCTGGCCCAGGCGCCTAAGGGCCTCAGCTGCTTTTTCATGCCGCGTTGGACGCCCGATGGCGGGCGCAACGCGATGCATATCCTGCGGCTCAAGGACAAGCTCGGCAATCGCTCCAACGCGTCGAGCGAGGTGGAACTCGACGGCGCCTATGCGCAGTTGATCGGCGAGGAGGGGCGCGGCATCCCGACCATCATCGAGATGGCCAATTATACCCGGCTCGACTGCTGCATCGGCTCTTCGGCGCTGATGCGGCAGGCGCTGGCGCAAGCGATTCACCACGCGCGCCACCGCACAGCGTTCCAGAAGAAGTTGATCGACCAGCCGCTGATGACCAACGTGCTTGCCGATCTCGCGCTCGAATGCGAGGCGGCGACCGTGCTGTCCATGCGGCTGGCGCGCGCCTATGACGAGAGCGACGAGATCGCACACGTGTTCCGGCGCGTGGTCACGCCGGCGGCGAAGTTCTGGATCTGCAAGCGCGCGCCGTTCGTGACGCTGGAAGCGATGGAAGTGCTGGGCGGCTCCGGCTATATCGAGGAATGCATCATGCCGCGGCTTTACCGCGAGGCCCCGGTCAATTCGATCTGGGAGGGCTCCGGCAATGTGATGTGCCTCGATGTGTTGCGCGCCATCGAGCGCACGCCGAAGGCGGTGGAGGTACTGCGCCATGAGCTCGATGGAGCCGGCGATGCACGGCTCAAGGCTTTCACCGACCGGCTGCAAAAGCGGCTCAGCGGAGCCGACCGCACCGATGAGTCACAGGCGCGCGTTTTGACGCGCGATCTGGTGCTCGCATTACAGGCGGCGCTCATGATCAAGCATGCGCCGCCGGCGGTGGCGGATGCATTTTGCGCCTCACGCCTTATGGGCGAAGGCGTGACGGCCTTCGGCACCCTGCCGCGCGGGCTCGAACTCGCCGCGATCGTGGAACGCGCGGGGCCGCAATAGCCGTCGTCGTCATTCCGGGACGGCCCGCAGGGCCGGACCCGGCATCCAGATGCAAAAGTTGAGTTTGTTTCTGGATTCCGGGTTCGCCGCTTCGCGGCGCCCCGGAATGACAGCAAATTACAATTTGCCAAATATCGCCAGCACCAGCGCCGCCTGCGCGGCGAAGCCGATCGCGAAGGCGAGCGTGCGCAGCACCGGAATGCCGAGCGCGTAGACGATGACATGCGCGAGGCGCGCCCAGAAATAGACCGCGCAGGCAAGCGCCGTGCTCATGGTCGAATGGCCGATTGCGTCGAGTATCAGCACCAATGTCGCGAAGATGACGAGGTTTTCCACCGCGTTGGTGTGGGCGAAATAGAGACGCTGCGCCCAGGCCGCTTGCGGCTTGTCGTTGCGCGAAGGATTGGCCATGGCGCCCATCAGCCCGCGCACTATGATGCGGTCGAGAATGTAAGGTATCCACAACAGTCCGGTCAGGATGACCGTCAGCGTCAGCCACATCAGTTCCCTAGACATCGCCATCCCCATTTTTTCGAGTGAGCCAGCGGGCGGCAGATTAGTGGATGCGGCGTCGGCTGTCGCGCCCCGCCGGCTTCAATAAGCCGTCATTGGACCAGGTCCAGATTGACCTCGCGATGACGTAGAGCCCGACGGCGATGACGAGCCCCGCCGGAAAGTTTCCGGCGGCCGACGTCAATGGCGTGCACTGTCTGAACGTGCCGGTGAAGCTGGGGTCGTCGTCAGCTCCAGCTTTTCACCTTCACATAAGAGCCGGGCGCGTCCTCGATAGCTTTGAGTTTGCCGCCGCCTATGGTGCGCCCCGGTACGGTCGTGGGGTCTTGGCCCTTGAGCCATTCCAGCCAGTCAGGCCACCAAGAGCCGGGATGCTCGCGCGCCGTCGCCCGCCATTTGTCGACATCGGTGCCGCCCGGATCGTCCCCGGTCCAGTATTGATATTTCGGCTTGTCAGGCGGATTGACCACGCCGGCGATGTGGCCGGAACCGGCCAACACGAATTTCACCGGTCCGCCGAAGAATTGCGAGCCGTAGAGCACCGACTTTGCCGGCGCGATGTGGTCTTCGCGGGTGGCGAGATTGTAGACCGGTATCTTCACCTTGCGCAGATCGAGCCGGATGCCGGCGATTTCCAGTTCGCCTTTGGTCAGCCGGTTTTCCAAATAGAAGTTGCGCAGATAGAAAGAATGATTGGCCGCCGGCATGCGCGTGGCGTCGGAATTCCAGTACAGGATATCGAACGGGAACGGCTTCTTGCCGCGCATATAATTGTTCACGATGTAAGGCCAGACCAGATCGTTGGAACGCAGCAGATTGAACGCCGTGGCCATGCGCGAGGCTTCGAGATAGCCCTGTTCGTTCATGTGAGCTTCGAGCTGCTTGATGCGTTCCTCATCGACGAACACCAGCAGATCGCCGGCATAGGTGAAATCGACCTGCGCCGCGAAAAAGGTCGCCGACAGCACGCGCTCGTCGTTCTTGGCGGCAAGATAGGCAAGCGTGATCGCCAGCAACGTGCCGCCGACGCAATAGCCGATGGCGTTGACCTTGCGCTCGCCGGTCGCTTCCTCGACCTTGTCGAGCGCGGTGATTACGCCTTCGCGCATATATTGCTCGAAGCTTTTTTTTGCGAGCTTGGCGTCGGGGTTGACCCAAGAGACGACGAACACGGTCACCCCGTTATCGACGCACCATTTGATGAAGGATTTCTCCGGTCCAAGATCGAGGATGTAGAACTTGTTGATCCAGGGCGGCACGATCAGCAACGGCACTTTGAGCACGTCCGGCGTGCTCGCTTCGTATTGGAGTAGTTGCATCAACTCGTTCTGGAACACCACCTTGCCGGGGGTGAGCGCGAGATTGCGGCCGATCTCGTATTTAGCGGGGTCGGACTGGCGAATCTTGAGATGGCCGTGGCCGGCCTTGATGTCCTCGCTGAGCATGTGCATGCCGCGCACGAGATTTTCCGCGTTAGACGACAGCGTTTCGCGCAACAGTTCCGGATTGGTGAGCACGAAATTCGACGGCGCGATCGCGTTGCCGATCTGTTTGATGTAGAACTCGGCCTTTTGCCGGGTATGTTCGTCGATACCGGAGGCGTCCTTCACCAGCCGCTCGCCCCATTGCACGGTGAGCAGGTAGGCCTGCTTGAGGAAATCGAAGAACTGGTTCTGCGACCACTCCGGATCGGCAAATCGCTTGTCCTTCGGATCGGACGCCACCACCGGATCGGCCGGTTCGCCGGCCATGCGCTTGACCGTGCTCGCCCACAGTTCGAGATAGGAGCGGCCGAGGCTCGACTGCAATTCGACCGAACGCTGGGGATCGGAGAGCCAGTATTCCACCACTCGGCCAATGGTCTTGACCATGTCGGCGATGTCTTCGCCCAGTTCGCCTTTGATCTTGCCTTCCTCGCGCGGCTTCATATAGGCGGCAAGCGCCTTGCCGCCTTCCTCGATCATGCGCGCTAGATTGCCGGCGAACGCCTCATAATCGATGCTGCCGATCTTGGCCGGCTCGGTCGTTGGCTTGTCCATTTGATCTGTCGGTCCCCGCCAGCGAAAATGGCAAGGACCGCATCCTCCCACAAGGCTCGTTTCGCCGCATGGTTTCGCCGGCTTTTGACCCAGCCCCGGCCGGTCGCCAACCTTGCTGCGGACATATTAGCCGGTTAGCGGGCTTATGGTACAATTCATTGAGTCTGCAACGATTTCCCGTGTTGCCCACAGGCCTTACGAAGCATGGTGCCGATCCCCAAACGACCGATCCTGGCGGTGCTGGGCCTCGCCGCCGGTCTCGCCGGCTGCACGGCCTCCCCGGTGTTTGACGGGATGCTGCCGGCCGGCGCCCCGGCGCGGCCGGCAACGCCCTATGAATACCCGGCCGTCCACGACATGCCGCCGGCGCGACCGATCCCGCCCATGACCGAGGAACAGCAGATCAAGCTGGAAAATGAGTTGACCTTGGTCCGCGAGCAGCAGGAAGCCACTGACCGGACTGCCAAAAAAACCACGCGGCCAGTGAAAAAGAAGCCCGCAGCCACTGATAATTCCGACGCCGCTGGCGCTAAGACCAACCCGTGATAAAAGCCTGCCGGGGTAACGCCTGCCAGCTGGGAAGGGAAACAGCGGGCGATTTAAAGGTTTGAGCCGATGGAAGATTTCTACCGCATCCGCCGCTTGCCGCCTTACGTGTTCGAAGAAGTGAACCGGGCCAAGGCACGCGCCCGCGCGGCAGGGGCAGACATCATCGATCTCGGCATGGGCAATCCGGATCTGCCAGCACCGGCTCATGTCATCGAAAAGATGAAGGAGACGCTCGGCAAGCCGCGCACCGACCGCTATTCGGCCTCGCGCGGCATTCCCAAGTTGCGGCTGGCGCAGGCGAAATATTACGAGCGCCGTTTCGGCGTGAAGCTCAACCCGGAAACCCAGATTGTCACCACGCTCGGCTCCAAGGAGGGTTTCGCCAATGTGGCGCAGGCGATCACCGCGCCGGGTGACGTGGTGCTCGTGCCCAATCCGAGCTATCCGATACACGCCTTCGGCTTTCTGATGGCGGGCGGCGCGGTCCGCTCGGTGCCGTCGGAGCCGACGCCGAATTTTTTCCACACGCTCGAACGCGCCATCATCCACTCGATCCCGAAGCCGACCGCGATGGTGGTTTGCTATCCGGCCAATCCGACCGCCTATGTGGCGAGCCTCGACTTCTACAAGGATCTCGTCGCCTTCGCCAAAAAGCACGAAATCCTGGTGTTGTCGGATCTGGCCTACGCGGAAGTCTATTTCGACGACAATCCGCCGCCGTCGCTGTTGCAGGTGCCGGGCGCGATCGATATCGCGGTCGAATTCACTTCGATGTCGAAGACCTTCTCGATGCCGGGCTGGCGTATCGGCTTTGCCGTCGGCAACGATCGGGTGATCGCGGCGCTTTCGCGGGTGAAGTCCTATCTCGACTACGGCGCATTCACGCCAATCCAGGTCGCGGCCATCGCCGCGCTCAACGGGCCCGACGAATGCATCAAGGAGATGCGCGACACATACAAGCGCCGCCGCGACGTATTGGTGGAGAGCTTCGACCGCGCCGGCTTCCATGTACCGAGCCCGCGCGCCTCGATGTTCGCCTGGGCGCCGATCCCCGATCCGTTCAAGAGCATCGGCAGCGTCGAATTCGCCACCCTTCTGGTGGAGAAGGCCGATCTCGCCGTGTCACCCGGCATCGGCTTCGGCGAATATGGCGAGGGCTTCGTGCGCATCGCGCTGGTGGAGAACGAGCAGCGCATCCGCCAGGCCGCGCGCAATGTCCGCCGCTTCCTCGAAACCGGGCCGGAAAAACTGCACAACGTGGTTCCGCTCGCCACACGGCGCTGATCTTATGACTCAAGCTCTGAAAGTGGGTGTCGCCGGTTTGGGCACGGTCGGCGCCGCCTTGGTCGCCCAAGTGGTGCGCCAGCAAGAGGCCCTCGCCGTGCGTTGCGGGCGCGCGATCGAGATCGTTGCGGTCTGCGCGCGGGCGCGCGCCAAGAACCGCGGCGTCGATCTGAAAAAAATGCAATGGTTCGCCGATCCTGTGGCGCTCGCGCGCGCGCCCGGCATCGATGTCTTTGTCGAATTGATCGGGGGCGCCGGCGATCCGGCGAAAAGCGCCGTAGAGGCGGCGCTGGCGTCGGGCAAGTCGGTGGTTACCGCCAACAAAGCGCTGCTCGCCAAGCATGGCGTCAAGCTCGCCACGATCGCGGAAAAACACAACGTTGCTCTTAATTTCGAGGCCGCGGTCGGCGGCGCTATTCCGATCGTGAAGACCTTGCGCGAAGGCCTGGCCGGCAACTCGTTCGAGCGCATCTATGGCATCCTCAACGGCACCTGCAACTACATCCTCACCCGGATGGAGCAGGACCATTTGCCATTCGCGGATTGTCTCAAAGAGGCGCAGCGCCTCGGCTACGCCGAAGCCGATCCGACATTCGACATCGAAGGTCACGATACCGCGCAGAAGCTCGCGATCCTGGCGTCGCTCGCCTTCGGCACCAAGGTCGACCAGGGCGCGATTTATGTGGAAGGCATTTCCTCGATCGCGCCGGCCGATCTCGCCGCCGCCGACGAACTCGGCTATCGCGTCAAGCTCCTGGGCGTGGCGCTCAAGACCGCGCAAGGCATCGAGCAGCGCGTGCATGCGACCATGGTGCGCAAGGATTCCTCCATCGCCCAGGTGATGGGCGTGACCAATGCCGTCACCGTGGACGTGGAAGGCATCAATCCGCTGACGCTGGTCGGGCCCGGCGCCGGCGGTGCGGCGACCGCCTCGGCGGTACTCTCCGACATCGGCGATGTCGCGCGCGGGGTGCGCACGGCACCGTTCGGCCGGCCGGCGGCGCGACTGCGCAGCGTGCGCAAGGCGCCGATGCAGCGGCACGAAGGCGGCTATTACATAAGACTACTCGCTCGCGACAAGCCCGGCACCGCTGCAACCATCGCCACGCGGCTTGCCGAACAGGAGATTTCGCTGGAATCCATTGTGCAACGTCACCATGGGCGGGCCGAAAGCGATACCAAGGCCGGTTCCGTGCCGGTAATCCTCATTACCTATGCGACCACTGAGGATGCCGTGCGCAAGGCGCTTGCCGCGGTGGGCCGCGATAGGGTGATCTCGGGCCGGCCGCAAGTGATCCGAATCGAGAAAAATTGACGGCCCGGCCTCACAGGCTGGATTCGTCCAGAGGAGCTAAAGATATGGCGTCGACCACCGAGCATTCCACGCAGGTCCTGGATCGCATCCTCTCGATCGAGATCGTGCGGGTGACCGAGCGGGCGGCGGTCTCGGCGGCACGCCTGCGCGGGCAAGGCAACGAGAAGGCCGCGGACCAGGCCGCGGTCGACGCCATGCGGCGCGAGTTGGGAAATCTGTCGATCGGCGGCACGGTGGTGATCGGGGAGGGCGAGCGCGACGAGGCCCCGATGCTGTTCATCGGCGAAAACGTCGGCACCGGCAAGGGGCCGAAGGTCGACATCGCGGTCGACCCGCTCGAAGGCACCACGCTCTGCGCCAAGAACATGGCGGGCGCGATCGCCACCATCGCCATGGCCGACGGCGGCACCTTGCTGCACGCGCCCGACTGCTACATGGAAAAGATCGCGATCGGCCCCGGCTATCCCAAGGGCACCATCGATCTCGATGCCCCGGCCGATGAGAACATCCTCAATCTGGCCAAGGCCAAGGGCGTCAATCCCGCGCAGATCACTGCCATCCTGCTCGACCGCCCGCGCCATGCCAAAGCCATCGAGCTTGTGCGCAAGACC
>JBOHII010000390.1:0-9538 GCA_050725955.1 Pseudolabrys sp.
GTTGGAGTATTTGCTGCGACATCAAATGGCCCCCTGTCACGGCGCGAAGCAGGCTCCAACGCCCATCTATTTAGGCACGGCAAATCGTGGCAATTTCGCGTCAGCGTTTTCTGCCTCGGGCCGCTCGATCTGTTGCCTGAGATGATGCATGTGGCGGGGCACGCCGACTTCCCTTTTTCCATTTCCCTAAACGGGAATAAAGCGCACGCGATCTTGTGCAAAGCCGGGATCGAGCCCGCTCCATCCGTCAAGCTGCGCAGCCTGCGCAAACATGACCGCGACGGCGCCACTGTTGGGCGCCGCTTACGGCCCGCGTCTGGGAGACGCCGATCAGAGCCCTCGGCGACAAGCGCGGGATTTGCTGAATATTTTCCTAACGCGGAATTGCGCCAAGGACGGCCCACCACCGGCAAACGGCAGCGCCTGACCGTGCGGCCATAGGCGAAAGAACGCAAATTTTCGTGGATTTCGGTGCGAGAAGGTCGGCGTCTCTTTAGATTCCGCGAGCATTTGGGACCTATTGCTCTTAGACTACGATTTGCATCGCCGGTTGGCGGCCACTCGCGCAAAGTAGGTATCAGGAAGCCGGTTCTATGAACCCCTTGCGTAGTGGAGGCGATGGTCGTCCGCCGATCTGGCGGCGTATTTCGCCGGGCTCAGCCGAAGCTTACGCCCTTGCAGTAATTTTCGTCGTTATCGCCAGCCTGTCGCGCTGGGGGCTCGGTTATCTCACGCAAGAGTTGCAAGCGTTCACGACCTTTTATCCGGCGGTGGTTTTTGCGGCGCTCTTGGGCGGTGCCGGACCCGGCATCGTCGCAACCATACTCGGCGGCGCCATTAGCTGGTGGAGTTTCTTGCCGCCCTACACCTCGCTTCTGCCGTTGAGCACCGCCGACGAAATCAACCTTTTTACCTATTTCGTTGCGTCGGGCCTTATCGTCTGGGCGACCGACCACTACCGCAGACTGGTGCAGCGACTAAGAGACGAAGAACGCTTTCGTAAACTCGCGGTCGATGAACTCGCGCATCGATTAAAAAACAAAATTGCTACGATCCAGGCCATTATCGGTTTTCGCCTGCGCGAACAGCATGAGGTGAAGGACGAGATCATTGGCTCGCTCAACGCGCTCATGGCCACCGACAACCTGATCATGGCGTCGCAGGGAGAGGGTGCAAACCTTCGCGACATTCTTTCCACCGAATTCGCGCCTTACGATCTTTCCCGCATATCCATGGCGGGGTCGGACTGCCTCCTGTCGTCGAAAATCGCTTTGACAATGGCGTTGCTGGTGCACGAACTCGTCACCAATGCCGCAAAGTACGGCGCGCTGTCCAACGCGACCGGCAGACTGTCAATTACCTGGTCGATTTCCGGTGAAAGACTAAACCTTGCTTGGTTTGAAAGCGACGGGCCGCTGGTCGTTCCGCCCAGCCACAGCGGATTTGGCACGCGACTGTTCAAGCAGGCGCTTCGGCAGTTTGACGGAACGGTCGATGCGAACTTCGCGCCGAGCGGACTGATCTGCCGATTGAGCGTCGTGCTTCCCGACCAGGCGCCGAATATCGTCCCCGAGGCGCCCGGCAAGAGTATCGATTACGCGGCCGACTGAGCTTGGTTGCCGCGGGCGCGGCCTCAATTCGCCTTTTTGCGCTCGTCGCGCACCCGCACCGCCTTGCCCTGCGAGCGCGGCACCTCGCCCGGCCCTTTCGGCACAACCTTGCAGGTCACCCCAAGCATCGACTTGATGCGATGGGTCACCTCCTCGGCCTTGCGCGTGCGGTCGCCGGTGAAACTCGGCGCCAGCTCGACTTCGACGGTCATCGCATCCAGCGCGCCCTCGCGCGTCAGCACAACCTGGTAATGCGGCGCGAGCCCCGGAAAACCGACCAGGACCGCCTCGACCTGCGAGGGATAGACGTTGACGCCGCGGATGATGAGCATGTCGTCGTTGCGCCCGGTCACGCGCTGGATGCGCACGTGGCTGCGCCCGCAGGCGCAGGGTTCGTCGGAAAGCCGGGTGATGTCGCGCGTGCGGTAGCGGACCATCGGCAGCGCTTCCTTGGTCAGCGTGGTGATCGCGAGTTCTCCCGCCTCACCCATCGGCTTGGGCTGCATGGTGTCGGGATCGATGACCTCGAACAGGAAATGATCCTCCCAGCCGTGCAATCCGTTTTGCACCTCATGGCATTCGCAGGCGACGCCCGGCCCGATGATTTCCGACAGGCCGTAGATGTCGATCGCCTTGATGCCGAGCCGCGCCTCGATGTCGCGCCGCATGGCGTCGGTCCACGGCTCGGCGCCAAACATGCCGTAGCGCAGCGGCAGCTTGCGGATGTCGACGTCCATGCCTTCGGCGACTTCCGCAATGTTGAGCGCGTAAGAGGGGGTGGCAAACAGGATCGTTGCGGCGAAATCCTGCAACAGCGTCACCTGCCGCTCAGTGCCGCCGCCTGACAGCGGCACCACCGTGCAGCCAAGCCGCTCGGCGCCGTAATGGAAGCCGAGTCCGCCGGTGAACAAGCCATAGCCATAGGCGTTGTGAGCGACGTCGCCCGGCCGCGCCCCCATGGTGGCGAGGCAGCGCGCCATCAGATTGGCCCACAGGTCGAGATCGGCCTTGGTGTAGCCGACCACGGTCGCCTTGCCGGTGGTGCCGGAGGAGGCGTGCAGGCGCAGCACCGCTTCGCGCGGCACGGCGAACATGCCGAACGGATAATTGTCGCGCAGGTCGGCCTTTACCGTGAAGGGAAAGCGCGCGAGATCGGCGAGCGACTTGAGGTCGGACGGTTTGACTTTCGCCGCGTCGAACTTTTTCTTGTAGTGCGGCACCTTGGCATAGGCGCGATCGAGCGTGGTCTTGAGGCGGGAAAGCTGCAGCGCGCGAAGTTCGGCGCGCGGCATGATCTCGGCTTCGCGCTCGAACATGTAACCTTGTGTGCCGGCTGCCGCCTTTAGGGGACTCATGGTTTCGCTCCCCCGCATTGTCCCCGGACCGCGGTTTATTTTACCAGTTTCTGGCCGGTGATGCGCTCAAGATTCTTGTAGAAAATCTTGTCGCTCGTCGCCTTGTCGAGCTTGAGCTCCTCGAGAATACGCAGCGTCTCGCGCGGGAACATGGTGCCGTTCTCCGGGTCGAACGGGCAGTCGGAGGCGAACACGATCTTGTCGACCGGGAAAAACTCCAGCCCGCATTTTGTCGCCGGTGTCCCCCCGAACACCGCGGTGTCGGCGTAGAAGTCCTGCTTGAAATAATCGAGCGGGCGTTTCTTCAGGCTCTTGCGCAGCGCGACATAATCCTCGTCGGTGGTGCGCGAGCCCATCACGTCGTTGCCCGGGCCGAGGCGTCCTTCGAGCATCGGCACGATGCCGGCGAAATGATGCGTGATGATCTTCAAATTCGGATGGTTGTCCATGATCTTCGAGTAGACCAGGCGGATCATCGCGGTCGCCGTCTCGTAAGACCAGCCGAAGGTCCACCAGATTTCGTACAGCGACTTCTTTTCGTCGATGTAATCCGGCATGTTGGCGCCGCGCGCGGGATGGATCCAGACCGGCTTGCCGAGCTCGTTCATTTTTTTCCAGAACGGCAGGTATTGCGGCCGGTCGATCGGCTTGCCGGCGACGTTGGTGTAGATTTGCACGCCGAGCGCGCCGAGCTGATTGACCGCGCGTTCGGCTTCGGCGACGCCGGCGTCCGGCGCGTCGAGCGAAATCTGCGCGACCCAGCCGGGGAAGTGATCGCGCTCCTTGGCGATCAGTTCGGCGAAGCCGTCGTTGAGGATGCGGATGTATTCGTCGATCTGCTGCGGCGTCTTTGCAAGAAGTTCAACCGGCGGCTGCGGATAGGACAGGATTTGCTGGTAGTCCTTGTGGCCGTCGACGATTTTCTTGCGGACGTCGAGATCGTGCAGCGCCGGGATCGCGCGCACGCGCTTTCCCATGTCCTTATATTGCCCGGCGACTTCGAGCATCTTGTCGAAGAATTTCTTCGGAAAAAAGTGCGTATAGGCGTCGATGCGCATTGGGCGTTCCTCCGTGCCGGGGCCTTCTTACACGCCCAATTTTTGCGAGTCGACCGTGGGCAGGTCAGCCGGCGCCACCCGGCACCCGCCGGCGTGCATCGCAAGGCGCGGCGCGCGGCGGGTAACATCGGCGCCGGGGACCGGCAGCGGCTGATGACGCGTGCGCTCGCGGTTCGGCCCCCGCGGTGACGGCCCCGCCGGAAACCGTGGCGGTCCCGAGAGGAGTCGAACCTCCGACCTTCGGTTTAGGAAACCGCTGCTCTATCCTGCTGAGCTACGGGACCGTTCGGCGCGATTTAGCATGAACTTGCGTGCGGCGCACGAGTGCTCTAATGCGACCGCGTGCATTTCGGCGAGCGGCCGTCATCATGAAACACCGTGCCTATCTTCAGCTTGCGACCGTTGCGGCAGTCGCGGCGACCGTTTCCCTGCCGGGCCAGGTGTCCGCCCAGGGAGGCTGCGAACTCAAGACCATGGGCAGCGCGATGGTCGTCGCGGTGCGCGACGGGCGCACCCTGATGCTTGCCGACGGCCGCGAACTGCGGCTCGCCGGCATTGAAGCCGGTGACGATGCCCGCACCGCGCTGCAAACGCTCGCCGCCGGGCATCCGGTCCTGCTCGGACGGCTCGGGCCCGAACGCGACCGCTACGGCCGCCTGGTCGCATTTGCTTTTGTCGGCGACGCCCAGGAATCGGTGCAGCAGGTCCTGCTGGAGCAGGGCCGCGCCCGGGTGTCGGCACGCGTCGGCGGCAAGGCCTGCGCCGGCGTCCTGTTGCGCACCGAACGCAAGGCGCGCGCGGCCGGCCGCGGGCTGTGGGCCGATCCAAATTTCGCCCCTTTGTCGGCCGAAAACCATGCCGGGTTGCAGGCGGATCGTGGCCGGTTCGCGCTGGTGGAAGGCAAGGTCTTGTCGGTGCACGAGAGCGGGGCCACTATATATGTTAATTTCGGGACGCGTTGGACGCGGGACTTCTCCGTCACGATTCTTAAACGCTTGCGGCGGACATTCGCTGCCGCGGGCGTCGAGCCGAAAAAGCTTGCGGGCCGCCGCATACGGGTGCGCGGTTGGATCGAGCAGCGCGGCGGCCCGATCGTCGCGGCCGAGGCGCCCGAGCAGATCGAGTTGCTAGACTCCGAGTAGAGCCGTCATGGCTGCAACAGTGACAATGGCGTACCGGCTGGGCGGCCCCGCGATTGCGCTCGTCGTGCTGCTGGCGGGCTGCACCAGCGCACCCAACATCACCGAGGTCTCGCTGCCGGTGCCGCAGGCTGCCGCGCAGTCCGATTTGCAGACGGCGGAAGAACGCGAGCACCTGCGCATCCTCGCGTCCTATGGCGGCATTTATGAAAACCCCACACTGCAAACGGTCGTCGAGAAAACCGTCGACCGCCTGGTGGCGGCCTCGGAACGGCCGGACCTGAAATACAAGGTGACGATCCTCAATTCGCCCGCCATCAATGCCTTCGCGCTGCCGAACGGCAACGTCTACGTCACCCGCGGACTGATCGCGCTTGCCAACGACAAGGCCGAGCTCGCCTCGGTGCTGGCGCACGAAATGGGCCACGTGATCGCGCGCCACGCCGCAATCCGCGAAGATCAGGCGCGGCAGGCCGCGCTCATCAGCCATGTGGTCAGCGACGTGCTCAGCGATCCGCAGATGGGCGCGCTGGCGCTCGCCAAATCGAAGCTGACGCTGGCGAGCTTCTCGCGCGCGCAGGAATTCGAGGCTGACGGCATCGGCGTCGGCATTTCGGCGCGCGCCGGCTTCGATCCTTACGGCGCCTCGCGCTTCCTCGCCGACATGCAGCGCAATGCCGATCTCAAGCCGGCCGAAGGCAGCACCGATGCGCGCGGCCTCGACTTCCTCGCCACCCATCCGGCGACGCCCGAGCGGGTGAAAAACGCGCTCGCCAATGCGCGGCAATACAGCGCCCCCGGCGCGGGCGAACGCGACCGCACCGAATATCTCGGTCTGCTCGACGGGCTGGTCTATGGCGAAGATCCGAGCGAGGGTTTTGTGCGCGGCCGGCGCTTCCTGCATCCCAAACTCGGCTTTACGTTTCTGGCGCCGCCGGGATTCTCGCTCGACAATACCGCGCAAGCGGTGCTCGGCCTCAAGGGCGGCAATGAGGCGATGCGGCTCGACGTGGTCAGCGTGCCGGCCGAACAATCGCTGCCCGATTATCTGAAATCGGGTTGGATCGAGAATGTCGATCCGGCGAGCGTCGAGGAGATCACCGTCAACGGCTTTCCGGCGGCAACCGCGACCGCGAGCGGCGACCAGTGGTCGTTCCGGCTGTTCGCCGTGCGCTTCGGCAGCGACGTTTATCGCTTCATCTATGCGGCCAAGAACCGCAACGAGCAGATCGACCACTCGTTCCGCGATTCGATCGCCACGTTCCGCCGCATGAGCTTGAAAGAAAGTGCGCAGGTGCACCCGCTGCGTCTGAAGATTGTCAAGGTCGGCAGCAACGACACCGTGCAATCGCTCGCCCGCCGCATGGTGGTCGCCGACCACGCGCTCGACCGGTTTCGCGTGCTTAACGGCCTCGGGCCGCAGGCGGGCGTGAAGCGAGGCGACCGGGTGAAGCTGGTCGTCGACTAGCCGGTCAGGGGCGGCGCCCGTTCAGGCAGGTGCGCTGCCGATCAACCACATCGCTCCGGGCAGGCGCACGCTCGCACCATCCGCAAAGGGCGCCAGCGCTTCGCGCAGGGAGGCGACGGCGGCCGCGACGATTTCTGCCGGCTGGTTACGCAACCAACTGTTTACGGCGCCGATCTGGGTCGACTGAACCACAGCCTCCTCCAGCCCGCGGCCGGCGGCGATATCGAGGTCCATATCGAGCTTCTCGAAGCGCGGCGGCGCCCAGCCTGCCGCCGTGAGAACCTCAGTGACGTGCTCCGGATCGGCGAAGGCGAACATTCCGGGAGCGTTGGGGACCGGCTTCGGCCGCGGCGGCAGGTGCTGCGCGGCTGCAGTCATCGGCACCTCCATCCACGGGTTTTCAGCCAGACTACGCCAGCACACAAGCGCCATGCGCGCGTCCGGAGCAGCGCCCCGGCGCATATTGGTGAAGGCCGCCACCCTGTCGCCGAAGAACATCGTGCCGAAGGCCGAGGCCAATAAATCATATTCGTCCAGCGCGGCGGTGGCAGGATCGACCTGCCACCAATCGATATTGGCGAGGCCGGCAGCCCTCGCGCGCCTCTCACCCTCGGCCAGCATCGGCCCGGAGATGTCCAACCCCACCACGCGGCCGGAGGGACCGACCGCGCGGGCAAATTCGAGCGTCGGCGCGCCACAGCCGCAACCGATATCCACCACCCGTCCGCCGGAGCACGGCGCGGCAAAGGCAAGCAGAGCGTCCGTCACGGGGGTGAGCGTGATGTCGGTGTGCTCCTGTCGAGCCACCCAAACGTCGCCGCCCTTCCCGTTCCAGAAGGCAAGCATGTCGGCGTTGATCTCTTCGGGGACGGCCAAGCGGCTCCTCCTGAACGCGCGCGCACGCTATGCCGACAAGCCCGCGGCTGCGCGTTAATGCGTCCGCGTCCCAGCCCGGGCCGTCACCTTTCTCCGCCCTCGTAGTTGATGGTGAATTCGGGCGGCACGTCGGGACCCCAGAGATAAAATGAGTCCTCCGGCTTGTGGTCCGCGGATTGCCAGAGCTGGTCCTTCGGGATGTAATCGATATCGCAGGCATATTCGGCAAAGCTGCCCCACGGATCGCGCACGTAGTGAAAATAATTCGAACCGAGCACGTGCCGACCCAATCCCCAGCCCTTGGTCCAGCCCTTGTCGTGCATGCGCATGGCGCCGAGCCCGATGTCGTTGACGCTCGACACGTCCCAACTGCAATGATGAAAGCCCGGCGCACTCGACTTCACCAGCGCCAGCATATGATGGTCGCTGCCGTGGATGCCGTGCATGAAGGCCACCAGGTCGGAGGCGCGGTCGGATAGCCGCAGGCCGAGCGTGCGCTCGTAGAACCTGATCGAGGCGTCCACATCGGCGGTGAAGATCAGCACATGCGAGAGCCGGCGCGGGCGGACCGGCGGATTATTGGCGCGGATGACGGCGCCGGCAACACCGGCCGGAGACGGCGTCCATTGTGTTTCGCTTTTATGGTCAGGCGAAACCTTGGGCGCAACCTTCACCTCGATCAGCACGTTTTCGTGGTTGCGAAACCAGAAGCCGTTGCTCTCGAAGCCGGGCGGCGGATCGACCAGCTCGACGCCCGCGCCTTCGATACGTGCTTTCAGCCGCGCAACGTCCTCCGCGTAACAGCCGAACGAGAGATGATGCAGCGCCTTGGTCTTGCCTTCGACAATCGAGCCCCAGCGGTGCTCGTGGCCGAAGGTTTTGATCGCCAGCGTGTTGCCGTCGCGTGCGATATCAAGGCCGAAAGTGCCGTAGAAGTCCTGCGCGACATTGGCGTCGGGCACCGCCAGCACGAACTGATCGAGCGAATGCACGCCGAGCGCATCGGTTTCCGTCGTTGGCGCCACATAGCCGCGAATGGCGGTCATCGTTTACTTCCTTGATCGTCCGTTGAGATCGTCCGTTGAGTGGTTGGCGGGCATTGTAACCCGGCCACAGATGCGAGCAAATGGCACAGCAGCAGGGCCGGTCTACGCTCTATGCGCGCCCGGTTTTGACCACCCGCACGACGTGGACGCAATTCCGCCAATCGGCAAGCGGCTGCGCGGTACCTCGAGTGCCGGTGGCACGCGACATCAAAACCGCCTCCCCGGCACCTTCTGCCCGCCAGGAAGCACGGAATTTCTGCCACGACCAGCCATTCGGCCGGTCCAGTTCCGCTGGGCGCCAACTCTGCCCACCGTCGGTCGAAATCTCGACCGTAGCCACACCGCCATCGGCCCACGCCCAGCCCCAAATATCAGCCGGTTGCCCGCCGATTTGCGCCCCCGGCGCCGGACTTACAATCACCGACTCCGGCGCGACATGCCAAACCGGCCGCGTGCCGCCATCGACTGCATCGTTGTAAAGCTGCGTAGTGAAAGGCCCATCGGCGCGGCGCTCCGCGAGATGCAGGCGCGACAGCCATTTGACCGAATTGGTGCCGTAGAATCCCGGCACGAGCAGACGTAGTGGAAATCCGTGTTCGGCGTCGAGCGGCTCGCCGTTGGCCTCGTAGGCGAGCAAAATATCGCCTTGCTCAAGTCTATCAAGCGGGCAATCTTTTACATAAGGGTCCGCGCGCGTGCCGTTGTATTCGCCGAAATCGAGTCCATAGGACCAGAGAAAATGCGCATCGGGCAAAATGCCAAGCTCGTCGAGCAGCACTTTCAAATCGACGCCGCCCCAAACAACGTTGCCGACCCGACGCGTGGCGATTTTCGGATCGGACGGATAGCCGGCGCACTGATGAAAAGCCTCGACCCGTTTTCTCGGCATTTGCCGAATCTGGCCGAGGGCAAACGAGGCGTGATCGCGCACGAGGCCGCTGACGCTCAGCGTCCATGTCTCCGGATCGACACGAGGAACACCAACA
>JBOHII010000391.1:0-10089 GCA_050725955.1 Pseudolabrys sp.
CCGATCAGCTTCATCGACAGCATGATGGTGAGCGCGAGCACGGCGACGGTGCCGGCAAGCCCGAGCGACTGGCCGATGTGAAAGGAAACGACCAGCGCGAAAATCACGCAGGCTGCGCCGGCGACCAGCGCCGAGCTTGGTTGCAGGATTTCATGAATCTCGCGCGAAACATGGATCCGGCCGATGATGCGCCACACCAGATAAGGCAGCAGCAATCCGCGGAACAGCGCGGTCAGGATGGCGATCAAATAAAGCTCGGGATAGTTGCCGTAGAATCCGATCGTGGCCGACAGCGCCGCGATCACCCAGGATTCGGCGGCGAAGGCGTAAAGATAATTGTTGAGCCAGCGCGAGCCGAGCATCACGAAGGCAAGCATGAGGCTCACGATCGCCATCAGGCTGAAGATCGAAGAGGCGAGTGGATCGAGATGCGCGACCAGCATGGCTACACCAGTTGCGTCCCGATGATGGCGAGGATGGCGAACACGAAGGAGGCCGCCAGCAGTTCCTGATAGCGGTAGAAGCGCAGGCGCGATTGCGCCGTCTCGACCACGACCACGGCGCAGGCGACGATAGTGAATTTGACCATCAGCGCCACAACGGAGCCGACGATGCCGATTGCGGTGCCCTCGCGCGACAGTCCCCAGGGCAGAAGAAGAACATTGCAGAAGATGGTGTAGAGGATGAATTGCTTCATCATCGAGGCCCAGCGAAGAACGGCGAGCAACGGCCCGGAATATTCGAGGATTCGGGCTTCTTCGATCATGTAGATTTCGATATGGGTCGACGAATGGATCGGCAGACGATCAGTTTCCACGATCAGCAGCGTAAAAAACGCAGCGATCAGAAAGAGATGCGCCGGGCTCCAATAGACCGCCGGGCTGCCGACCAGAAGGTGATTGACCACGAAGGGCAGCATCGACTTGGCCAAGAGCGTAATTCCGACGAATACCAGGATCAGTGTTGGCTCCGCCAGGATCGCCACCATCACCGCGCGGCTTGAGCCGATGCCGCCGTAGGCGCTGCCGCTGTCGAGGCCGGCTAGCACGATCATGAACGAGCCGAGCGTCAGGACGAGACCGCCGCCCAGGATGTCGCCCATGTCGGACAGCGGCAGCGGGAAATCGGTCAGCACCGGAATCAGAATAGGGACCGTCAGCATGGCGGTGAAGGCGACGAACGGCGCGATCCAGTAAATCCAGGATGCCGTTTCCGGCACGACGATCTGCTTATGGAAGAGCTTCCAAAGATCGCGGTAGGGCTGGAAAATGCCCGGACCTTGCGCGAGCTGCACGCGCTCCTCGAACTGGTGGATGACGCCCTGCAGCAGCGGCGACAGCAGCAGCACCGTCAGCACCTGGCAGACTTGCAGCAGAATATCGCGGAGGATCACGGACCTCTCCGAACGCAAAGATGCAACTCGCTGCCACGGTGCATGCGCACTTTGCCCGCGTCCGCCTGGCAGTCGCAATCATACTGTCCGGCCGAAAACTTTTGAAATTTCAATTAGAACTCCTCTCGTCCATCGTCGGATGAAAGGAGTCATCAGCCCAAAGGGCGGTTTAGGCGGAACCCCATCGCCTTGCCGGCTTTTGACCAGCATTCAGTGAAATAAACTCGGATAACTCCATTCCCATGTCAAGCGATGTGAAGCAAAATCCACTATACAACAGCTGGGATTATGCGTTGCTACCGACTCAGAGCCTTACGCTGGGCAAGCGCGTTGCGGCGGACCGTGCGACCGTTTTGTGAATTTGCTGTGAATGACGCTCCAGTTCCATTTCCTGTTGTCGAAACCATTCCAGGATGTCGCTGCGCCGTCCGCTCGTCGGACGCGCCCAGCGTGAGATTTTTATCGCCTCGCTTTGCGTTCCTGCCCACCAATTTTCCTTGGTCACCATGATGCTCCAGCCGCGGCGGCCCGAGCGCGTCAGCGTGAATATCTCGATGATGATGCCGTGCGTCCGACCGATAATGCTGTATCGGTCGCGCACCCACTCGACGTCGTCATGCGTCCAATATGAGGTTTGTGTGCCGGGGTTTATCGTGCTTAGCAACATGTCGAAGGTTCGATAGAACGACGGGCTGGCAAAGTGTTTCATGGCGTTGACCTCATGCATTCAACCGCAAATTGACGGCACGCGACATCGCCGCGGCATAGGTGGCGCGCCGCACGCGGCCTGTTGGCCGGGATGCGCGCGTTAATGTACAAGGGCTTTGATTGGAGCTTTTCACGAGTCCTACCGCCGCGAGATTTATGCGGTAGGAGTCATCAGCCGGATCGGCATTTAAGGGGGACTCCATCCCCTCCGTTCAATCAACATAGGCATGACGTCGGGTGGAGGCAAGTGTGGTAATTGTCGGCAGGATTCGTCCGGGAATGGTGGCGCCGTTCAAATTGACAGAATTGGAAAATAACGACGGTGCGCGTATCGCTGTCTTAGGGGAAGGAGCCGGCCATGGAACCTTATCCAATCCAAAACAGAGATCGAATATTCAATGGGACTCTATATCTGGATCGCGGTCGGTAGCGCCCTTGGGGGAATGTCGCGTTATTTTTGCTCGGGCCTGACCGCGCGATTGATCGGCGAGACGTTTCCCTGGGGGACATTCGTCGTCAACGTCGTCGGCTCATTCATCATCGGGTTTTTTTCCACGCTGACCGGGCCGGACGGGAAGTACTACGTGAGCTCGACCACCCGGCAATTCGTCATGACCGGGTTCTGCGGCGGCTACACGACTTTCTCGTCCTTTAGCCTGCAGACTCTCAATCTCATGCACGACGGTGAATGGTTTCGGGCTGGCGCGAATATCGGGATATCCGTGGTTTGCTGCCTGATCGCGGTATGGGCCGGCTACCTGCTCGCCGCCAGTCTCAACACAATGAAGTGGATATGACCATGCAGATTCCGCGCGATGCTGTTTTACTTCGCATCTTCTTCGGCGAGGATGATCGATTTAATCGTCTGCCCCTTCATGAGGCGATTGTATTGAAGGCGCGAGAAATGGGCCTCGCCGGGGCGACTGTGTTGCGCGGCCATGTCGGGTTCGGACATTCAAGCCACATCCACACGACGAAGATTTTGCGCCTCTCGCAGGACTTGCCGGTTGTGGTCGAGATCGTCGATTCGCAGGAAAAGATCGATCCATTCTTGCCGGCGCTCGACGGCATGATGACGAGTGGGTTGGTAACCATCGAAAAGGTTCAGGTTCTCCAATACGGGACGATCAAGCCGTAAGCCGCCATTCAGGGAGTCGGCACCGCGTTGGCGGACTAGCGCGTCGCGCGAAAACGCACGCGGCTACGCGACGCCCTCCGCGTCCCACTTGGGCGCGCGCTCGGGTGGATTGGCGATGCGAACATGGCGGCTGCGCAACGCCGACATGCGCCGCATCTCATCGTCGGTGAGCGACCAATCGAAAACGTCGAGATCTTCCTCGATATGTTCTTCTTCGAGCGGGCGCGGCACTGCCGCCACCATCGGTTGCTGGATCAGCCAGCGCAAACAGATTTGACCGATCGACTTGCCGTGCGACTTGGCGATTGCGGCGACGACAAGCTCGTCGAGCAATTTGCCACGCGCCATCGGACAATAGGCCGTCAAGATCATGCCGTGTCGCTTGAGCGCCGCCAGCATGCGATCCTGCGGCAGATAGGCGTGGTACTCGATCTGGTTGGTGACCAGCGGCTCCGGGCACACCTTGGCCGCCTCGTCGAGCATGGCGATGGTGAAGTTCGACACGCCGATATGGCGCGTCATCCCGCTGCGCTTGGCCTTGGCGAGCGCGCTCAGCGTCTCGGTGAACGCCACCTTGGGCTGCGGCCAGTGCACTAGCAAGAGGTCGACGTAATCGAGTTTCAGCGCCTTCAGACTGGTCTCGGCCGAGCGCAGAAAATCGGCTTCGCGCGCGTCGAGTTCCGTCACCTTGGTGGTGACCCACAGTTCGCCGCGCGCAACACCGCTTAAGCGGATGCCTTCGCCTACTTTTTCTTCCGTGCCGTATTTTCGCGCGGTGTCGATCAAGCGGTAGCCGCTGTTGATGGCGTAGGCTACCAATTCGGCGCCGCGCTCGGGCAATTCCATGGTGCCGTAGCCGATCGCCGGCATCTTGGCGCCATGGGCGGCGAGCGTGAAGGCTTTGGCAGGTTGCATCGGGGGCTCCGGCGGCATGTGAGGGATTCAAATAGTAGTGCGGCGGCGCTGCCGGAGCAAACCGGGGCGTCATGTCGCCGCCTACCTCGTCATCCGCCGGGCTCCACCGCCAGCACCCGCATGATGTCGTCGTGCACTTTGCCGCGATCGGCGGTGGCAGAAAGCCGCGTCTCGTAGGCGATGCGCGCCGGCCGGTGGAACACCAGCACACGGTCGCCAATCTCGATCGCCTCATTGATCTGGTGGGTGATGAACACCGCGGTCTTGTTGCTTTGCCGCACCAGCCGCACGAATTCGGCGCGCAGGTCGCGCGCGGTCATTTCATCCAAGGAAGAGAACGGCTCGTCGCATAGCAAAAGTTCCGGGTCGACCGCGAAGGCGCGCGCGATCGATACGCGCTGGCGCATGCCGCCCGACAGCGCATGCGGATAGTCGTTTTCGTGGCCGGTGAGGCCGAGCCGCTCGAGCCAAGCCCGCGCGGTTTCCTCGGCCTGTTTGTGATCGCTGTCGAGTATTTGTAAACCGAGCCGCACATTGTCGAGCGCCGAACGCCACGGCATCAGCCGGTCGTTCTGGAACACGATGCCGATCTTGCCACGGAAAAATTCGAATTCGCGGAACGGATCGTGGCCGATAACGCGCGCCTCACCCGAGCTCGGCTCGGTCAGCCCGGCGACGATGTTGAACATGGTCGACTTGCCGCAGCCGGTCTTGCCCAGCACCGCGACGATCTCGCCTTTGGCGATGTCGAACGACAGCCGATCGACGGCAGTGAAATCGCCGCGCCCGTCCGGGCGGCGGAACACCTTGCTCACGTCCTTGAAGCGGATCACCGGCTCGGCCGACATTGAGCTACATCGCCCGCTCAGACACCGGGCGATAGCGCAGCGCGTAATTTTCAATCGCCGTGATGGTTTGCTGCACGACCAGCACGAACAGCACCAATTGCAGCGTCCAGGCCATGGCGCCGGCCATATCGAACAATTGCTGTTGACGCAGCAATTGATAGCCGACACCGCCGGTAGCGCCGACCAGTTCAGCCACCACCACCACGCGCGCGGCGTTGCCGAGATTGACCTTCCACGCCGTGAGGATGCCCGGCACGATGGTCGGCACGATCAAAAAACGGAACAGTGTCCAGCGGCTCGGCCGGAACGCCATGGTCATCTCGAACAGGTCCTTGGACATCGAGCGAATGGCGTCGAGAATTTGGAAAGTAAAGGCGGGCAGCGTGGTCATGACCATGATGAACAGCACGCGGAACTCGGTGCCTTGGAACCAGATGATGGCGAACACCACCCAGGACAGCGCCGGAATGCCCTGGAAAAAAGTGAGCACCGGGGTGAGGAAATTCTCGGCAATTTTGGATCGGGCGACCGCCAGGGCCAGCAGACTGCCGAGGATGAAGGCGCCGAACAACCCGCCGAAAATGCGCGCGGCGGTGAGCAGCACGTCGGCTAAGAGCGAGGCGGTGATCAGGATGTCGACGGTGCGGGTGATGATCTCGGGCACCGGCGGAAACAAGAAGTGCGGGAACACCATCGACAGAACCTGCCAGGCCGCCGCCAGCACCAACATGCCGGCGGCGGCTTGCAGTACGCGCAACGTCCATGCGCCGCTCATTTCAGCGGCTTGTCGTAGATAGTGTCGGCGCCCGGCAATTTCTTTAGATAGCCGACGTCGACGCCGGCCTTATAGACCGCCTCGATCTGGTTACGCACGTCGTTGGCGCCGACCACGTTCATGCCCAGCCGTTCGTTGGTCTTGATCAAGCTTACCAGCGCGGCCTGGTCGGGCGGGGTGGATTTCGGCGCGATCAGTTGCGCGGATTCCTCCGGGTGTTTGACGATGTATTCGCCGGCCGCCTTGTAGGTCGCGTAAAGCTTCGGGATCAGCGCCTGGTTTGCCGCGATCCAATCGTCATGTGCGGCGACGCCGAGATAGGGAATGCGCTCGCCGCCGGCGAAGCTCTGCCAGGTTTTGTTCATGCCCAAGTCGAGCAGCCGGATGTCGGGCTTTTTCGCCTTCAGCAGCGTGTAGGCCGGCTCCCAGAGTTGGATGGCATCGGCGCGATCCGCGATCGCATAACCGACGAGACCGGGCGGCGCCGTATTCACCACCTTGATCTTGGAGACGTCGGCGCCGAGCTTCTTGGCAAAGAATTCGAACATCACGTAGTTGGTGGTGGCGCGCGCGGCGGCGAGTTCCTTGCCTTCCAGGTCCTTGACCGACTTGACCGCGGACCGCGAGGTGACGACGCCGCCCCAGAAATCGAACAGGTTGAACAGATATTTCACCTTCACGCCGCGCTCGTCGGCCAAGCCCACCGTGAGCAGAGCCGCGCTGCCGCCGACCTTGAACTCGCCGGAATTGAACTGGGTGGTATAGGCGGTCGGCGGCCGTTCCTCGAAGGTGATGTCGAGGCCGTTGGCCTCGTCGAGCTTCTTGGCCTTGATCACCGGCGGCATGAAGGCGCCGAGCGAGGGGAAGCCGAAAACCACGATGGTGATCTTTGCCGGCGCCTGCGCGGCGGCGGGCGCCGGGTCGAACGCGGCGAGGCCGAGCGCGGCCAGCGTCGCAAACAGCATCAATAATTTTTTCATGATTGCATTCCTCCACGTTTCATTTGGATGCCTTCAATGAATATTGAACAGCCGCTCGGCCAGGCCGCCATTGATCGATAAGGCTTGCTCCGGCGTGAGACCGGCCGCGGCAACAATCTTCATCGGCTGGCGATCGCCGATCGGGAACGGCATGTCGGAACCCATCATGATGCGCTCGCTGCCGATCATCTCGATCACGAATTTCAGCACGCGGGTATCGTGCAGAATGGTGTCGCTATAAATGTGCGCCAGCGCCTCGACCGGATCGCCGATGCCAGGCGTGATCGCGGCATTGCGCTTGAGGCGGCCGAGTACGAAGGGCAGGGCCGCCGCGCCCATCGGCGCAAAGAATTTCGCGCGTGCATATTTCGCAATATGCCCGGCCGAGATCAGCCGCGCCAGCGCGACCGCGGCGTCGGTGATGCGGCCGAGCCCATTGGCGAGCCCGAAATCGTTCACGCGCACATCGCCGGCGTCGTAACTCGGATGAATGTGGACGACGGCGCCGGTTTCATCGGCCGCCTGCCAGAATGGATCGAGATCGGCGTGATCGAGCGTCGAGCCGACGCCGCGCGGCAGCGTGCCTATCATGACGCCGGGGAAATTGGCCTTCATCGCGTCCTTCAGCACGGCGGCGGCGCGCGCGCCGTCGCCCAGCGGCACGGTCGCCAGCGGCACAAAACGCGGCTCGGCTTTTGCGGCGGCCATTAGCGCGTCGTTGGTCAGTCGCGCCCATACTTCGGCTTCGGCGCCCGGCAACTCATAGCCGAACATGTCGACCCAGCCGCCGACCACTTGTTTGTCGATGCCCTGTTCGGCCATCCACGCGAGGCGTCCGGCGACATCCGACAGCGGCTTGGACACCGGCCGGGTCGGCTTGGCGCCGTCAAACGAGAAGGCGAGGCCGCCGCCGTCCTCGATCAGCCGCAGATGCGGAAATCTCGCTGCATCCTTGCGGATCGCGGCCAGCAATTGGGCCGGCACCAGGTGGGCGTGGCAATCGACGATCATCGTGCTTTGCGCTCCCGCGCCTGCGCGATCAGATCGCCAAGTGTCGACACTTTGATCGGCAGCGTATTGATGGAAATGCCAAGCGGGCGGATCGCGTCGTTGATGGCGTTGGCGATGGCTGCCGGCGCGCCGAGATAGCCGCTTTCGCCCGAGCCCTTCTGCCCGAGCACGGTGTGCGGCGAAGGCGTCTCATGATCGACGATATCGACCGCCGGCACCTCGTGCGAGGAAGGCAGCAGATAATCCATGAAGCTCTGGGCGATCAGTTGGCCCTCGTCGTTATAGGCGAATTCCTCGTAGAGCGCGGCGCCGATGCCGTGCGCGATGCCGCCCATGGTCATGCCGCGCACGATCTTGGGGTTGATTTGCGTACCGCAGTCGTGGCCGAGGCGGTAGCGCACGATCTGCGGCCGGCCGAGATCGGGATCGATCGCGACCAGCAGCAAGTGGAATTCGAACGAAAAGCACGGATACATCTGCACGCGCCCGTCTTTGCCCGGCAGCACACCGCCGGTCGGCACCTGATAGACGTGCTCGACCGCCAGCCCCGGCTCGAAGCCCGCCGGCATGCGGTGATAGTTGCGGTAGGCGATGTTCACCAGATCGGCCCAGCCGCGTTTGTTTTGCGGCGCGTTGCGGTCGTAGACGCTGCCCTGGTCATAGACGGCGCGCTCGATCGGGATGCCGAGATCGTGCGCGCCAATGGCCGTCAATTTGGCTTTCAGTTTCTGCGCCGCGTGGAACGCAGCACCTCCCAGCATGATCGCCATGCGGCTGCCGACCGGCGTGCCGCTCGGCAGCGAGTTGAGCGAATCGGGCCGGGTCACGCGCACGCTCTCCGGATCGACCTGCAGCACTTCGCCGACCACTGTGCCGACCAGCGTCTCATGGCCCTGGCCCGACGAGGTTGTGTGCATGGTGGCGGTGATGGCGCCCACGCCGTCGATATTGATGCGGCAGGAGTCCATGAACGTGGACGTCGTGATGGCCGGATTGAGCAATGCCTCGAAGGTGGCGTTACCGCCGCTCGGCTCCAGGCAGGCGGCCATGCCGATGCCGGCGAGTTTGCCTTCCCTGCGCAGCCGATCGCGCTCGGCCATGAGTTCCTTGTAGCCGGTGTTCGCCAGCACCTTGCCGATCACCGTTTCGTAGTCGCCGCTGTCATAGGTGGTGCCGCTCGGAATGAGGTAAGGGAATTCGTCGCGGCGGATGAGATTGCGCCGGCGCACTTCGAGCGGATCGAGACCGAGCACATTGGCGACTTCGTCCATGGTGCGCTCGAGCGCGAGATTGGTCGGCCCCTGGCCGAAGCCGCGCACGGCGTCCTGCGTGGTCTTGTTGGTGACGACCGCGACCGCGCGGTACTGCACGCTTGCGATCTTATAGGGTCCGACGATGGCGCCGATCGGCTTGCCCAGTTGGAATGGCGAGCGTCCGGCATAGGCGCCGACATTTTCCAGCGCCCGCATCTTCATCGAACGCACGATACCGCCATCGTCAAAAGCGACCTCGACATCGAACAGCCGCTCCGGCCCGTGCGCGTCGCCGCCGCGCATGTTTTCAAGGCGATCCTCGATCAGGCGCACCGGAAAACCGAGCCGGCGCGAGAGGTAGCCGCAAAGTATAGTGTGCTTGATGCCGCGCTTGACCCCGTAGCTGCCGCCGACGTCCACGTCGTGATGCACGCGCACCGATGTCGTGGGAATTTTCAGCGCGATGCCGATCTGGTCGGCATAGCGTGGCATCTGGATCGAGGCGTGGACGTCGAGCATGTCGCGCCAGGGATCCCAGCTCGTCACCACACCGAAGGTCTCGATCGGCACCGTCGAGGAGCGGCCCCATTTCACCCGCATTGTCAATTTGCGCGGGGAGGCGGCGAAATCCTTTTCGACCTCGCCCCACACGAAAGTTCTGTCGAGCAGCACGTTGCTGCCGTGCGCCTCGTGCACCAGCGGCGAGCCTTTTTCCAGCGCCGTTTCGGCGTCGAGCACAAAGGGCAGCGGCTCGTATTCGACTTCGACCGCCTCGGCAGCGTCCTCGGCGAGTGCGCGGGAATCGGCAACGACGGCGGCGACCCATTCGCCCGAATAGCGCGCGATATCGAGCGCCAGCGGCCGGCGCGTGACATTGGGCGTCTCGAGCCCATTCATCAGCGGCAGCGTGGCGGCGGCAAGTTCGGCGCCGTCGACGACGTAATGCACGCCCGGCAAGGCGAGCGCCGCGCTCTTGTCGATTTTCTTGATGCGCGCGGCGGCATGTGGGCAGGTGACCACCGCCACGTGCTTCATGTTCGGCAGTTCGATATCCGCCACAAAGCGTCC
>JBOHII010000392.1:0-5507 GCA_050725955.1 Pseudolabrys sp.
CGGCTGAGGCCTATGCCTTGGCGATCGGCCATCTGGCCGACCGCTTGCGCGGGGCCGAACCGTTTGCGCAAAGCTGGCCTCGCTACGAACGGGTGCTGTCGCGTGACGAGCGGCTGGAGTTGCAGCAACTGCTGGTGCGCCACGGCTATGATGTGGGCGAGCCGGACGGCCACCTCGGCGCGCGCACGCGCGCCGCGATCCGCGATTTCCAGGCTCGCATCGGGCGGGTTCCTGACGGCTTTGCCTCGGCCATCGTCCTCGACCGCTTGCGGGCCCGCTAAGCCGCCGCTGGCAACCATGCGGCCACCTTCGAGTTGACATTTTTTGCGCGTTATTGGCCCATATTGCGTGGCGAAGGCGATGCGGCGGTTGGCTTTTAGCCTTATTGTTTAAAGCCTTGGGCGAACGGCATGTTTGGCAAGATCCGGCACTGGCGCTGGCTCATCGGGGCGGCCTGTCTGGCCCTGGCCGAGTGCGCGTGCGTGGCCGCGGTCGAGATCACGCTCACGGGCCCGGCGCAGGCGCAGTTTCGCGACGACGGTTTTCCGTTCCTGAGCCGCCAGCGCTGGTCACGGCCGGGCGGTTTCTTCGGCCGCATCTTCAGACCCTCCGAGCCGCGGTACTACGAACGGGAACGGCCATCGCCGCCGCCGACCGACTATTCGCACGCGCCGCCGCCGCACAAGCCGGATGCGAAAGGCGCGCCGGTCACACCCACCGCGACGGTAGTTGTGATGGGCGACAGCATGGCCGATTGGCTCGCCTACGGATTGGAAGACGCCTTTTCCGATTCGCCGGAGGTCGCGATTGTGCGCAAGAACAAGATTTATTCCGGCCTGTTGCGCTACGAGGCCAAAAGCGATCTCGACTGGTGGCACGTGGCGCGCGATATTCTCGCGCAGGAGAAACCGAATTACGTCGTCATGATGCTCGGCGTCAGCGATCGCCAGAACATCCGCGAGCGCGACGTCGCCAAGGAGGCCGACAAGCAGAAGGCCGAGGAAGAGCTGGACAAGACCAAGGCCGATCCGAATGCAGCGAAACCGTCCGGCGACTCCAATCAGTCGATCGTTGTGCCCGAGCCGCCGCACGTTAAAAAATCATCCAACGGCACGATCGACTTTCGCAGCGACCAATGGGCGGCCGTCTATTCGAAGCGCATCGACGAGACGATCGCGGCGCTCAAGAGCAGAGGCGTACCGGTGTTCTGGGTCGGCCTGCCGTCAATCCGTGGCACCAAATCCACCGCCGACGCGAGCTATCTCAACGATCTCTATCGCGCGCGCGCCGAACGCGCCGGCGTCGTCTATATCGACGTGTGGGACGGCTTCGTCGATGAATCCGGCAAGTACACGAGCTACGGACCGGACTATGAAGGGCAGATGCGACGGCTGCGATCGGGCGACGGCGTGTTCTTCACCAAAGCCGGCGCCCGCAAGCTCGCGCATTATGTCGAACGTGAAATCCGCCGCTACATGAGCAATCGCGGTCCGATTGCGCTGCCCGCGGGGCCGATCGGGCCGGTGCCGGCCGATGCGAAGTCGACGGTGCGGCCGGTGGCCGGGCCGGTGGTGCCGCTCACGGTGACGCCGGCAAATTCCGAGGAACTGCTCGGCGGCGCCAGCGCCCAGCCGGTGCACAGCGACGCCACCGCCAACCGCGTTCTGGTCAAGGGCGAGCCGGTGCCGGCCCCGCGCGGACGCGCCGACGATTTCATCTGGCCACCCGGCAGCGACAGCAGCGTGAGTGCGCCGGCGGCGAGCGTGCCTGCGGCAAACGCACCTACGGCCACTACAAACCCCGCGCCAGCGCCTGCTATCGAAGCCCGAACCGAGCCGCCTGCCGCCGCCAAGCCAAAGATCCAGCATCCGGTTGAAAAGAAGGCGCAGAATCGCGATATCGCACGACAGCCGGCGCCGATCCGCCCGTCCGGCGGGCTGCGTTAAGCGCCGCTCAGCGCGGCAGCGTCGTCGAACCCATCAAATATTTGTCGACCGCATGCGCGGCCTGGCGGCCTTCCCGGATCGCCCAGACCACCAGCGACTGGCCGCGCCGCATGTCGCCGGCGGCGAACACCTTCTTTATCGAGGTCGCGTAGCCCTCGGTGTCGGCCTTCACATTGCCGCGTTGATCGAGCTCGACCGCGAGCGCCTTGATCATGCCTTCGTGCAGCGGGTGCACGAAGCCCATGGCGAGTAGCACCAGATCGGCCTCGATCTCGAACTCGGTTCCCTTGACCGGGTGGAACTTGGCGTCGGCGTGCACGCAGTGAAGTTTCTTGACCTCGCCGTCCTCGCCGGAAAATTTCTCCGTCAGTACGGCGAATTCGCGCGTCACGCCTTCCTCCTGGCTCGACGAGATGCGCAGCTTGAGCGGCCAATCCGGCCAGACCAACATCTTGTTCTCGTGCTCGGGCGGTTGCGGCATGATCTCGAAATTGGTTACCGACACCGCGCCTTGGCGGATCGCGGTACCGATACAGTCGGAGCCGGTATCGCCGCCACCGATGACGATGACCTTTTTGCCCTTCGCCAGGATCGGCACGCCGGCGGTTTGCGGCTCACCGCTGACGCACCGGTTCTGCTGCGGCAGAAATTCCATGGCGAAGTGGATGCCCTTGAGCTCACGGCCGGGCACCGGCAAATCGCGCGACTTCTCGGCGCCGCCGGCAAGCACAATCGCGTCGTGCTCCTTGTGCAATTTTTCGACCGGTACGTTGACCCCGACATCGGCGCCGTAATGAAACTGCACGCCCTCGGCCAGCATCTGCTCGATGCGGCGTTCGACGTGAATCTTTTCCATTTTGAAGTCGGGAATGCCGTAGCGCAGTAATCCGCCGGCTTTGGCCCAGCGCTCGTAGACGTGCACCTCGTGGCCGGCGCGCGCGAGCTGCTGCGCGCAGGCGAGGCCAGCCGGGCCGGAGCCGACGACAGCGACTGTCTTGCCGGTCTTGTGCGCCGGCGGTTCCGGCTTGAGCCCTTGCGCGATGGCGCGGTCGGCAATCTCGCATTCGATGGTTTTGATGGTGACCGGGTTGTCGTCGATATTGAGCGTGCAGGACGCCTCGCACGGCGCCGGACAGACCCGGCCCGTGACTTCGGGAAAATTATTGGTCGAGTGCAGATTGCGCGCCGCTTCGTCCCAATGGTTGCGGTAGACGAGATCGTTCCAGTCAGGAATCTGGTTGTTGACCGGGCAGCCGGTGGGCAGGCCGGTAATGCGGCTGGTGCCGTGACAATAGGGCACGCCGCAGTCCATGCAGCGGGCGGCTTGCCCGCGGATTTCCGTATCCGGCAGCGGCAGCACGAACTCGTGCCAATGCTTGACGCGCTCGGCGACCGGTTCGTATTTGCGATCGTGCCGCTCGATCTCGAGAAAGCCGGTGACCTTGCCCATACTACTCCGCGGCCTGCATGGTGGTGGCCTTCTCCTTTGCCATCTCGGCCAGCGCGCGGCGGTATTCGACCGGCATCACCTTGCGGAACAGCGGGCGATAGTGTTGCCACTGGCTGAGAATTTCAGCCGCGCGCTTGGAGCCGGTGTAGCGCGCATGGTCGGCGATCAGCATGCGCAGACGCTCGGCGTCCTTGCCCGTCAAGTCGGACATCACCTCGACACGGCCGTGGCTGGTGAGATCGTCGTGCAGGTTGAATTCCTTTTCGGCAATCTCTTCCTCTTCCGGCACCGGCTCGAGCTCGACCATCGCCATGTTGCAGCGGGTCTTGAAGGTGCCGTCCTCGTCCAGCACGTAGGCGATGCCGCCCGACATGCCGGCGGCGAAGTTGCGTCCGGTGACCCCGAGCACCACCACGACGCCGCCGGTCATGTATTCGCAGCAATGGTCGCCGGCCCCTTCGATCACCGCGATGGCGCCGGAATTGCGCACGGCGAAGCGTTCGCCGGCGACGCCGCGGAAATAGCATTCGCCTTCGATGGCGCCGTACAGCACGGTGTTGCCGACGATGATCGATTCCTCCGGCACGATGCCGCTGTCGGCCGGCGGGCGGATGATGATGCGCCCGCCCGAGAGGCCCTTGCCGACATAGTCGTTGCCTTCGCCGTCGAGCTCGAAGGTGATGCCGCGCGCGAGCCAGGCGCCGAAACTCTGGCCGGCGGTGCCGGTAAAGCGCACGTGAATGGTGCCGTCGGGCAGGCCGGCATGGCCGTAGCGCTTGGCCACCTCGCCGGACAGCATGCCGCCGCAGGTGCGGTTGATGTTGCGGATGGCGGTTTGCAGCCGCACCGGCGCGCCGCGATCGAGTGCGGCCTGCGCCTCGGCGATCAGCTTGCGGTCGAGGATGTCGTGAATTTTGTGGTCCTGCGGCTCGCATTTGAAGATCTTGGTGCCCTTGGCGGCCGGCGGCTTGTTGAACAGCTTGGAGAAATCGAGGCCCTTGGCCTTCCAATGCTCCACCAGCGCGCGCTGGTCGAGCATCTGCATCTGGCCGATCATCTCGCTGAAATTGCGGTAGCCGAGCGCGGCCATCAGTTCGCGCACTTCCTCGGCGACGAAGAAGAAAAAATTGATGACGTGTTCGGGCTGGCCCTTGAAGCGCTTGCGCAGCACCGGGTCCTGCGTCGCAACGCCGACCGGGCAGGTGTTGAGGTGGCACTTGCGCATCATGATGCAGCCAGCCGCGATCAGCGGCGCGGTCGCACAGCCGAACTCGTCGGCGCCGAGCAGCGCGCCGATCACCACGTCGCGCCCGGTGCGGATGCCGCCGTCGACCTGCACCGCAATGCGCCCGCGCAGGCGGTTGATCACCAGCGTCTGGTGGGTTTCGGCGAGGCCGATTTCCCATGGGCTACCGGCATGCTTGATCGAGGTGAGCGGCGAGGCGCCGGTGCCGCCCTCGAAGCCGGCGATGGTGACATGGTCGGCGCGCGCCTTGGAGACGCCGGCGGCGACCGTGCCGACGCCGACCTCGGAGACGAGCTTGACCGACACGTCGCCGGTTGGGTTGGCGTTCTTCAGGTCGAAGATGAGCTGCGCCAGGTCTTCGATCGAATAGATGTCGTGGTGCGGCGGCGGCGAGATGAGACCGACGCCGGGCGTCGAGTGGCGCACTTTGGCGATCGTCTTGTCGACCTTGTGGCCGGGCAACTGGCCGCCTTCGCCGGGCTTGGCGCCCTGCGCCATCTTGATCTGCATCATGTCGGAATTGACGAGATATTCCGCCGTGACACCGAAGCGGCCGGAAGCCACCTGCTTGATCGCCGAACGCATGCTGTCGCCGTTCGGCATCGGCTTGAAGCGGTCGGATTCCTCGCCGCCCTCGCCGGTATTCGACTTGCCGCCGATGCGGTTCATCGCGATCGCAAGCGTCGTATGCGCTTCGCGCGAGATTGAGCCGAACGACATGGCGCCGGTCGAGAACCGCCGCACGATCTTCTTGGCCGACTCCACCTCTTCGACCGGCACCGGCTTGCGGTGATCGTCTTCCGCGGTCTTGAGGTTGAACAGGCCGCGGATGGTGAGCAGCCGCTCGTTCTGATCGTTCACGACC
>JBOHII010000393.1:0-5075 GCA_050725955.1 Pseudolabrys sp.
CCGAAATCGTGACGCGCGACAGCATGATCGGCACCGGCCTGCCGAAGCAGCCCAAGGATCTGGCATGAACGGCGCCGCGGACATGGGCGGGATGCATGGATTCGGGCCGGTCGTGCCCGAACCGAACGAACCGGTATTTCACGCCGACTGGGAAAAGACCGCTTTTGCGCTCAACATGGTGACCGGCGTCGCCAGACTCTGGAATCTGGACGCATTTCGTTTCAAGCGCGAATGCATTCCGCCGGCGCAATATCTCAACCTCAGCTACTACGGCCTGTGGACCGTCGCTATCGAGCAGATGATGCTCGAATACGGCATCGCCACGCCGCAGGAGCTCGCGGCGGGACACGCGCTTGCGCCGGTGAAGAAGGCGGCGCGAACGGTGACGGCAGCCGACATGACCAACATGGTCCGCTGCGGCTCACCCTTCAATCGTCCCGCACCGGCGCCGGCTCGCTTCAAGGTCGGCGACAAAGTGCGCGCCAGAAATGCCCACCCGAAGACGCACACGCGCCTGCCGCGTTACGCGCGTGGCCATACCGGCGAGATCGTGCGCATCGTCGGCTGCCACGTATTTCCCGATACCCATGCCAGCAATGCCGGCGAGGATCCGCACTGGCTCTACACGGTGCGCTTCAACGGTCGCGAATTGTGGGGCGAGGATAGCGATCCGACGGTGCGGGTCTGCATCGAGGCCTGGGAACCGTATCTGGAGCCAGCATGATCGATCAGGCCGCCGCCCGCCGCGCCACGCAGGAAGTGGCGAGCATTCCGCGCGATGCCGACGGGCCGGTGTTCCGCGAGCCGTGGGAAGCGCAAGCCTTCGCCATGACGCTGGCGCTGCATGAGCGCGGACTTTTCACGTGGCCGGAATGGGCCTCGGCGCTCGCCGCCGCGATCAAGCGCGCGCAAGCCGCCGGCGACCCCGATACCGGCGAGACCTATTATTCGCACTGGCTCAATGCGTTGGAGAAAATCGTCGCCGAAAAAGGCGTGACGACGTCGGACATCTTGCATCGCACTCGCGATGCCTGGGATCACGCCTGCGACCGCACCCCGCACGGGCAGCCGATCGAGTTGCGCGCCGGCGATTTCCGCTAAACGCCGACCATCTGCTCGCTCACCATATAGCCGGTAAGCAGCGCGACGCCGAACACGATAATCATGAACGCCGCCGCGGTTTCCACCCCGCGCAGGAACAGCATGCCGGCGCCGGGTTTGCCCTTGGCGAACCGCCCCGCAATGCCGCGCGCGGCGACGGCAAGCGTGGCGACGCCAGCGACCGTGATGGCGGTGCCCAGCCCCATGACGAAGGTCGAGGCGACGCCGATCCAGAACAACCCCTGCGCCAGCGCGAAAACGAGAACGATGATGGCGCCCGAGCACGGCCGCAGGCCGACAGCGACGATCGCCGAAAGTCCGCGCCGCAGCCAGTGCGGGCCTTTGAGTTCGCTGGGCTCCGGCGCGTGCGCATGGCCCCAGGCGTGTGCTTCGTCTTCGTCGTCGTGTGCGTGATCGTGGCCGTGCGAATGGCCATGGCCGTGCTCCTGGTGATGGTCATGCGCGTGGCCATGGTCGTGATCGTGATGATGGTCGTGACCGTGCGCGCGATCGTGATGCTCATGCGCCTGCGGCCGCAGCAGGCGCAGGAAGGCGCGGCCCTTCACCCACAAGAGCCGCAGGCCGATCAGGATGATGAGGCCGTAGCTCACCATCTCGATCGCGCGCACGGCGTTGCCCATGACGTGTGCGGTGGCGCCGAGCAGGACTGCGGCGATGCCGACGATGGCGATCGCCGTGCAGGCCTGCAGCACGGCGGAGGCGAAAGCGAGCGCGATACCGCGCCGCCAAGTCTCGTTATTGGCGACCAGATAGGACGAGATCACTGCCTTGCCGTGGCCGGGGCCGGCGGCGTGAAAAATGCCGTAGGCGAAGGAGATGCCCATGAGACCCCAAGCGGCGCTGCCGTCGGCCTTGGCGGCGCGGATCGCGCCGGACAGCATGCGGTAGAATTCGGCCTGCTTCTCGAGGATCCAGCCCATGAACGGTCCGAAATGCGGCGGCGCCAGGCTGCGCGACATGCCGAACGGCTGTGCCGAAGCCGCGTCGAGCGCGGCGAAGACGAGCAGAACGCAGGCAATGATGAAAGCGTATTGAATGTAAGGAACGCGCCGCGCCGACCAGTTCATCGTCTGAAATTCCCCGTTCTGGCGTCGCCCCGCAGTCCGGTCGCCCGCCCGTCACGGGCAATTGACTAGAATCTTGTTGGCAAATTGCGCGCCCCAATTGAACGAGGCGGCAAGCGCCTCGTTGCTCAACCGCTTGCCCTCCGCGTAGGTCATCTCGTGTGGCAACGCCACGTCAGCCTTGCAGCCGTGCGGAAAGTTTTCAATGTGCACCGGGCTGGTTTTGGCGAATTCAAAGTCGACGAAAATGGTCGGATCGTAAATCTCGATTCGCATGTATTTCGCCTTCACCGGCGTCTTGAACGGCAGCGTGAAATTGAGTGTCAGCACCGTATCCTTGTAATCGAGCCAGTAGCCGGGCGCGGGGTCGGTCAGCTCCGCCTTCTTTCCGTCGGCGGTGACATAGGTGAAATACTGATATTCCTTCAGCGACTCGACGTTGACCTTGGCGAGCGGCGCCAGCTCCTCGCGCGTGAACTGCCCTTTCACCTTGCTCGCGAGACCCTGCGTCGCGAACGCCGAGAACATATCGTCGAACGCCCAGTGGTGGCGGATGCCGGTGATGCTGCCGTCGGGCGCATAGATGAGCTCGGTGTGCATGGTCACCCAGACATGCGGATGCGCATCCGCGGGATAGGCGAAGGCGAGGCTCAGGAGGGCCATAAGGAGGAAACGCATCATGGAGCCGCACAATATCATGGAGTACGGCGGAATGGGGGCGACATGGGCAAAAGGATTAACCCGCAGCACTAACGCCTTGCTCGATATTCATGACAGCAAGGATTCATTGAATTATGACATGGCGGCCGAAAGAGGGGCGCCGGGATGGCGGGAGTGGAAACGACGATGCGGTCCCTGCAAAAGCTCTGGCGATGCGCGCCCGCAGGCGCTGCTCTCGTTGCGGGCTTGTGGCTTTGCCTGCTGCCGGAGCCCGCCGCCGCCCACATCATTCAGGGGGCGCAGGGCGGATTCGGCAGCGGCTTTGAACATCCGCTGACCGGGCCGGATCATTTCCTGGCGATGTTTGCCGTCGGTCTGTGGGGCGCTCAGATGGGCGGCCGGCAGGTTTGGACGTTGCCGGTCACCTTTCCGATGATCATGGTGCTTGGCGGGGTGATTGGGATGCTCGGCGTGCCATTGCCCGCCATAGAAATCGGCATCGCGCTCTCGATCCTCGCCCTCGGTCTCGCCATTGCGCTTGCGTGGCACCCGGCAGAATGGGTTGCGCTGATCCTGATCGCCTATTTTGCGCTTTGCCACGGCTATGCGCATGGCGCCGAACTGCCGCTGTCGGCCGATCCGGCCGACTACGCCATCGGTTTCGTCCTCGCGACCGGAATGATTCACCTGTTCGGCATCGGCGTCGGACTGGCGCTCAACAAGCCGATGCACGGCCGGCTGTCGCGCGGGCTCGGCGCGTTGATCGGCGCCGGCGGAATTTATTTCCTTGTCCCCGCGCTCCTTGCCGCCTGACGCGCGCGCGCGCGCTTTCGCCACGGCGCAAAAGTTGAGCGGCCCGGCTTTGGCCGGGCTTGGTCTGGCTGGCCTTGCCGCAATCGCGCTGCTGCCGGCGGCGAAAGAAAATCCACTTGCCCGATGGCTATTGGCAGAAACTCTCATGCCGGCGCGCGTGCTGCCTCTGATCGGGCTCGGCGCTGCTTTCGCGCTCGTCGGCGGCCGCGTTCTCGGTGCGGCAATCGTGCTCTTCGGCGCCGGTATCATCCTTGGCATTGCGGCGGAGGACCAATTGCTGCGCATCCTCGACGTGGTGCCGCAGGCGGCAACGCACTTGTTTCTCGTCGACCCGATCGCCTATCTGGCAGCCGGCGCCGCGCTCGCCTGCGGCGACCGGTTGCGTCCGTTTTTTGCGCCGATCGGCGCCGTGATTTTCGGCGCCATGCTGGCACTCGCCGTTAAACTGAACGATCCCAGCCTGCACGAGCCGGCCTACACTTGGTTGCCGGTGCTGATCGCATGCTGGATCGTTGCCGCCGTGGTGCTGACGCTGCGCGCGTTCCGCCGCGGTTGGTTCTCGATTTTTGGCCGCATCCTCGGCAGCTGGCTGGTGGCTATCGGCTTGCTTTACGGCGGCGCATCGCTGGTGCCGCAACGCCGGGCGCCGCCGCCGATGGCAGCGCCGGCACCACCGCAAAACGCAGCCCCGCCCGGCTTCGATCGCGAGATTCCGGGTCTGCCTGGGCCGGACCAGCCGGGTCCCATTCCCGGCGGCGGCAATCGGTTTCGCCAGCCTTGAGGCAAAAGCCGTCATACCCCCGCCGCGCCGCCGTCGGCGCGCGGATCTTGACCGCCCTCGAGCGTGCCGTCGGGATGCAGGATGACGGCGCCGGCGTGGCCCATAGTGTCGGAATAGGCCTCGTCAAGCACCTCGACATCGTGGCCGGCCGACATCAGCCGGTCGATAAGATTGCCGTCGAAACGCGATTCCATACGCAGGTTGGTGTGCGTTGAGCCCCAGGTGCGCCCCAGCAGCCAGCGCGGTGCGTCGAGCGCCTTGTCCAACGGCTGGCGGAACGCGATATGGCGCGTGAACACGGCGGCTTGCGTTTGCGGCTGGCCGTCGCCGCCCATGGCGCCGTAGGCCACGATGCGGCCGTCCTTCAGCGCAGCCAGCGCCGGATTGAGCGTGTGGAACGGGCGGCGGCCGGGAGCAAGCGCATTCAACGCCTTGGGGTCGAGCGAGAAGCTCGACCCGCGGTTTTGCATCAGCACGCCCGTGCGCGGCAGCACGCAGCCCGAGCCGAACTCCCAATAGAGCGACTGGATGTAGGAGACGACCAGGCCGGCGCTGTCTGCCGCGCCGAGCCAGACGGTGTCGCCGCGCGCTTCCGGCGCCGGCCAGGGCGCAGCTTTCTTGGCGTCGATCTTGGA
>JBOHII010000394.1:0-10182 GCA_050725955.1 Pseudolabrys sp.
GGGTTTCGTCATGACGATGTTTGCCCGCATTTCGTCGTCCTCATCGGCAGCGCGCGATGCGCGTCGAGGCGAATGTGTCGTCAGGCAAATTCGCGGTGATGCCTTCGATTTCGCTGCGGTGCAGCCAGATGTCCTTGAGAACACGATCGGGCAGCCGGTAAAGCTCGCGGCGACGCCGGCCGATCAGCACGAGCCTGTGGATCGACTGCCAGATTCGTGCGAGGACGCCGGTGGACCGCGCGCCGAAATCGGCGTGCGGCGCCGCGGCAAGCGGGATATGGGTGGCAAGATAGGTCATCATTGTCTCCATCCGCGCCCCTGCCCCGGTTCGCGCGTTCGCCGCGTCTATGCGCCGCATCGCCGCGAAAGCCCTTGGCGGCCGCTTGATTTGTCCTTGAGAACCGCCTGATTATCGCGCTAGGCCGGTCCGTGGCGTGGAGCCGTCAATTGCAATTTCTTTTTGAAAACCATGTACTTGACGCGGACCGCCGCGAGCTGCGGCGCGATGGCGAGCTGGTCGCGCTCGAGCCGCAGGTTTTCGACGTCTTGGTCTTTCTGATCGAAAATCGCGACCGCGTGGTCAGCAAAGACGATCTCATCGCCTCGGTCTGGCACGGCCGCATCGTGTCGGAATCGACGCTCACCAGCCGTATCAATGCCGCGCGCAAGGCGATCGGCGATAGCGGCGAGCAGCAGAACCTGATCCGCACCGTCGCACGCAAAGGTTTGAGGTTCATCGGCAAGCTGCGTGACGAGGCTGCGGCGGCCGCTGAACCCGCAGCGGCCGAGCCGGCGCGGCCGACGCTGCCCGACCGGCCGGCGATTGCGCTCCTGCCCTTCGTCAATATGAGCGGCGATCCCGAGCAGGACTATTTCTCGGACGGCATCAGCGAAGACATCATCACCGCGCTCTCGAAACTGCGCTGGTTTTTCGTCATCGCGCGCAATTCGTCATTCACCTACAAGGGCAAGTCCGTTCACCTCAAGCAGGTCGCCGACGAGCTCGGCGTCGGTTATGTGGTCGAAGGCAGCGTGCGCAAGGCCGGCGACCGCGTCCGCATCACAGCGCAGCTCAACAACGTCGCAACCGGCAGTCATATCTGGGCCGAGCGTTACGACCGCGACCTCGCCGACGTGTTTGCGGTACAGGATGAAATCACCGAAGCGATCGTGGCGGCGATCGAACCGCAACTCTACGCTGCGGAGAATTTCCGCGCCCAGCGCAAGCCGCCGGAGAGTCTCGATGCTTGGGACCTGGTGATGCGGGCGCTTTCGCATTTCGGCCGCGTGACGCGGCAGGACAATGTCGTGGCGCAAGCTTTGCTCGAAAAAGCCATCAGCATCGACCCCAATTACGGCCAGGCGCTCGGCTTGCTCGCCAACAGCCACATGTTCGGCGCGCATATGGGTTGGGTGGACATGAAAGCGGCGGCGCCGGTCGCCGAACACGCCGCCCTCGCCGCCATTCAGGCCGACAGCGAAGACCCGTGGGCGCATTACGCGCTCGGCAGCGTCTACATGCTGGCGCGCCGCTTCGACGACGCGCTCGCTGAATATGAGCTGGCCTTGCGGCTCAATCCGAACTTCGCGCTGGCGCAGGCTTATTACGGACTATCGCTGTCTTACAACAGCCGCTGGCAGGAGGGCGAAGAAGCCGTCAACCGCGCCATCCGCCTGAGCCCGCGCGATCCTTATTTGGCGGTCTACTGCGGTATCGCCGCCTATTCGCAATATGTCGGGCGCAACTATGAAAAGGCCATCGCGCTCGCCCGCGAAGCGCTGCGGCAGCGTGGCGATTTTGTCGGCGGCCATCGCGTGCTCACCGCTGCCAGCGCCATGGCCGGACAGACGGAGGCGGCGCAAAGCGCGCTTCAGGAACTACGCCGCGCGCAGCCGAACGTGTCGCTCGCCTGGATTGCCGACAACATGCCGATCCGCTACGAAGCCGAGCGCGAGCACTATCTCGATGGATTCCGCAAGGCCGGACTCGAATAGCCGGCGCAGTCGCGCGGCGAATTGTCAGGAGTACCAGCGCTCGACGGGCGGCGGGTCTTTTGCCGGCTCGACCGGGCCGCTCTTGCTAGCCGCTGTCGCCCAAGCGAACGCCCAGGCCACGAACATCCCGGCGACAAAGACCACATATGCCGCTCGCGCCAGTTTGCCGAGCATTGACCGCCTCCCTTAGGCTTTGATTAAGCATAGCCAAGGGCGGCGGCGCGGGGCGGCTATGGTTAGTTTTTGGTTAACACCGCCAAGCTATTGATTTTCTTCTGCTTACTCGCCCGCCGCATACGATAGACTGGTCAAAAGCGCTGGCGTAGGTTCCGCCGCGCGAGATCTCACCGAACCTGGAGTTCCCTTATGGCCGGCCCCGTCATTGCTGTTGCCGACAGCGTGTTTCCCTCGCTCGACCTCGCGAAAGCGGCGCTGGCGCGGCTCAATCCGACCTTCCGCATGTCGAAGAGCGCGAACGCCGATGACATCCTGGCGGTCGCGAAAGATGCCGACGCCATCCTGGTGACCTACGCCAAGATCACGCGCGACATCATCGGCCAGCTCACCAAATGCAAGGCGATCGGCCGCTTCGGCCTCGGCGTCGACAATATCGATCTGGTGGCGGCCAAGGAGAAAAGCATCCTGGTCAATTACGTGCCCGACTACTGCATCCGAGAAGTGTCCGACCACACCATGGCGCTGTTGCTGGCGCTGATCCGCAAGGTCGCTTTCGCCAACAAACTGGTTCAGGCCGGCCGCTGGGAAATGCCGGCGGTGGTGCCGATCCGCCGCATCGAGGGCACCGTGCTCGGCCTGGTCGGCTTCGGCCACATCCCGCGGCTGCTCGCGCCCAAGGCGCAGGCCTTCGGCATGAAGGTCGTCGCCTGCGATCCCTTCGTCAAAGCGGACCAGTTCAAGGCGGCGAACGTCGAGGGGGTCGATTTCGACACATTGCTCGCGCGCTCCGACTATGTGTCGATGCACGCGCCGCTGCTGCCGGCAACCCGCGGCATGCTCAATGCCGCCGCCTTCGCCAAGATGAAAAAAGGCGTCTACGTCGTGAACACCGGGCGCGGGCCGCTGATCGACGAGCCGGCGCTGATCGCCGCGCTCGATGCCGGGAAGGTCGGCGCCGCCGGACTCGACGTGGTGACGACGGAACCGCTGGCCAAGGATTCCCCGCTGCTCGGCCGCGACAACGTCATCATTACTCCGCACACCGGCTTCTATTCGATCGAGGCGCTGGAGGAGTTGCAGAGCAAATGCGCCGCCGACGTCGCCCGCGTACTCAGCGGCGAGAAGGCGGTGTATCCGATCAGCGCATGATGGCCGAGCCGCAAATCGCCGCGCCGTTCGTCTCGTCCGTGATGCGGATCGAGCCGCAATGGATCGACTACAACGGTCATCTCAACGTCGCCTATTACAATGTGCTGTTCGATCGCGCCGTCGACGAGATCTACGAGCTCGTCGGCCTCGGCCCGGCCTATCTCGAACGAACCAGACACTCGACAATGGTGGTCGAGGCGCATGTGCGCTACCTGCGCGAACTGCACGAAAACGACCCGGTGCGCGTGAGTGCGCAGCTTCTCGATTACGACGCCAAGCGCATTCATCTTTACGAAGAGCTGCACCACGCCACCGAAGGCTGGCTGTCGGCGACTTCGGAAAACATGACCCTGAGCGTCGACATGACCAGCAAAAAAGTCGCGCCGTTTCACGACAGCGTGCTGCGGACGCTTGGCCGCATGAAAGTGGCGCACGCAAGGCTGCCGCGCCCCGACGCCGCCGGGCGCAGCGTCAAAATGCCCGATAAATCCGCGCCCAAGCGCGGTTAGCCGCAGGGCCGGCCGTGTTACGGCAAACCTTCGCTAAATCTTAATCAAAACCGTCTAAAGCGCAGTCCAGTTCCTACACGTTTTTCCTGCAATCAGAGTTCCGCGCGCGCGGAAAACGGAACGCGACCATGGACACGCAAAGCATAACCTCAGGCCTTTCGAACAACGACACCAACCGCAGCCTGGTGCGGATTTTCAGTATCTGCCTCGGCACGCTGCTGCTCACCTATTCGACCCTGGCGCTGCGCCAGTTCACGGATCAGGCCAACTTCGACATCGTCAATCTGCTGCTGATCGCGCTGCGCCTGATGCTCGGCGTCGCGGCGGTATTCATCATTATCTATCCGGCCTGGCTTGCGCGCGCGCTCGAGCGCCACATCGACGGCATGGGCCGTCTGTTCGAAGCCGGCTACGAGACCACCGGCACCGCCGAAAAGATTCGCCTGATCGTGCTGGTGACCATGGTCAGCCTGTTGCTCGAACTGGTAATGATCCGCTGGCTCGCATCGGTGTTCCCGGTGTTTTCGTTCTTCAAGAATATCACGCTGCTCGCCTGCTTCCTCGGGCTGGGCGCCGGCTATGCGGTGGCGGAAAAGCAACCCTGCGCGCCCGCGCTGGTGCTGCCGATGCTGGCGCTGTTCGTCGCCGTCATCACCTTGCTGCGCTATGACGTCGCCGCCGACAACGGCCTGTTCGCCGCGCTGCCGATGCAGGAGCAGACCTCGGTCAACATCGTGATGGACAGCTTCGACTGGCTGACCGTGCTGCGCATGAGCGCGCCGGTCTTTCTGCTGCTGGCCATGTGCTTCGTGCTGTGCGCCTGCATCTGCTATCCGATCGGCCAGCTTTGCGGCAAATTGCTGCACGCGGCGCCCGCGCTGAAAGGCTACGGCCTCAATCTCGTCGGCAGCATTCTCGGCGTGGCGGCGCTGTTCGTCATGAGCCTGTTCTGGCTGCCGCCGGTGGTCTGGTTCACCGTGGTCGGCGGCGTGTTGTTGTTTTTCGTATTGGCGCGCGACGCCCGCCTGCCGGTCGGCGTCGCCAGTTTCTGCCTGCTGCTCACAGTGCTGGCCTGGCCGGTGCAGCCGGAATCGCAGCGCATCTATTCGCCTTATCAATTGCTCGAGCGCACCGCCAAGTCCGACGGACTGATGCAGATACTGTCCGGCGGGTTCTACTATCAGAAAGTGTTCAACCTGTCGGACGGTAATCGCGGGCACGAGTCCGAGGAAAACCGCTACGTGCGCGCCTATTACGAGTTCGCCTACAAATTCAAATCAAAGCCCGAGAACGTCGCCATCGTCGGTTCCGGCAGCGGCAACGACGTAGCGGCGGCGCTGCGCATGGGCGCCAAGCACGTCGACGCCATCGAGATCGACCCCGCCATCGCTTACCTCGGTGAGAAGTACCATCCCGAGCACCCATACGACGATCCGCGCGTCACGCTCACCATCAACGACGCGCGTAATTTCTTCCGCACCGCCAAGCAAAAATACGATTTGATCATCTACGGTGTGCTCGATTCGCACACCGCGCTCAGCCACGCCTCCAATCTGCGCGTCGATTCCTACGTCTATACGCGCGAGGGCATCGCGGAAGCGTTCAAGCTGCTCAAGCCGGACGGCGTGATGTCGATTGCCTTCACGCTGCCCAACGACTCGCTCGGTTTCAAGCTGTCGCATATCCTGAGCGAGATGCCGGGCGCCGGAAAGCCGCTCGCCTTCCGCGTCGGCTACGATTCCCACACCACCACAGCCTTCATCGCGCAGAAGGGCCGCGACGTTGCGATGCCCGATCCCAAGGCCTTCGCCGATGTCGGATTCAGGAACGTCTCGGATTATTTCGCGCAACCCTATCCGGAAGCCAGCATCCCGACTGACGACTGGCCGTTCTTCTACATGATCAAGCGCACCTATCCGGTGACCTACATGATCGCGCTCGGCATGGTGCTGGTCATCAGCTATCTGTTCGTGCGCCGCATCATCGGCCTTTCCGGCCCGGTCGAGCGCGGCTATCTGCCGTTCTTCTTCCTCGGCTCCGGCTTCATGCTGGTGGAGACCAAGGCGATCACCGAACTCGGGCTGCATCTCGGCGGCACCTGGTACGTGATCGCGGCGACCATCGTGATGGTGCTGCTGATGGCGTTCTGCGCCAACCTGCTGGTGCAGCGGAAGTTCCATCTGCGCACCGATCTCGCTTATCTCGGGCTGCTGCTCAGCCTGCTCGTCGGCTATGTCTATGCGCGCAACCACGCGTTGATCGATTTTGCCTCGCCGCTCGCGAGCCTCGCGGTGAGCGGCGTGCTGCTTACCATCCCGCTGTTTTTCTCAGGGATCGTGTTCTCGACGCTGATCGGCAAGCCCGGGATCAACATCTCCACCGCGCTCGCCTACAATCTGATCGGCGCGCTGTTCGGCGGATTGATGGAATACAACTCGATGTATTTCGGCTTCTCCTTCCTTTATCTGCTGGCGATCGGCTTTTATATCCTGGCCTGGACGTTCTCGCAGGCGCCGGCCGCGGCCAAGGCCGGCCGCTTGGGCAAGGTCAATCCCGGTCCGACGCTCTAGCGCCGGACATCTTACACGCGCACCGTGAATTTCGCGGCCTGTCGCCGCCCGTCTAACGCTTGACCATGATGTGACTCTTGCGCGCCACCGCGGTCCAACGCGCGATTTCCTCGCTCACCAAATGACCAAGCACTTCGGGTCGCCCGCCGGCGATGACAAACCCGTGCTTTTTGAGATTCGCCGCAACGTCAGGTTCGTGGATGATACGGTCGATTTCGCCGTTGAGACGGCCAACAATTGCGGGCGGCGTTCCAGCCGGCGCGAATACGGCAGCCCAGGTGACCGCCTCCATTCCCGGGAAACCCGCTTCGGCGAGCGTTGGCACATTGGGCAGGCGAGGATCGCGTTGCTGTCCGCCGATTGCCAAGGCGCGCAGTTTGCCGGCCTCCACCTGCGGCGCCGCGAGCGAACTCGACATCAGGGTGAACTGGGTCTCGCCGCTGATCGCCGCCAACATCGCCGGCGCACCGCCGCGATACGGAATTTGAACCGCGTTGACGCCCTCCATGCCGGTCAGTTGCGCGATGATCAGATGCGCCTGGCTCGCGACACCCGGCGTCGAATAACTGAATCCGCCGGGCTGCTGCTTCGCCGCCGCAAAGAATTCCTTCATCGTTTTTGCATGCACAGCCGGATTGACAAGAAATAGCATCGGGTTTTTGCCGATCAGAATGACCGGCGTGAGATCCTTTTCCGTGTCGAAAGGCATCTTGGCCTGCACCGCCGGGTTGACGGAATGCGAGGCCGGCACGACGACCAGCGTATAACCGTCCGGCCGCGACTTCGCCACGAAATCGGTGCCGATGATGTTGTTCGCGCCCGGCTTGTTCTCGACGACGATTGGCTGTTTCAGGGCGGCCGCGAGCCCCGGCTGGATCAAACGTGCAATGACGTCGTTGATGCCGCCCGGGGCGGTCGGTACGATGAGCTTTATCGGCTGGTCCGGATAATCCGCGGCGCCCGCATGGGTCGCGAGCGCAATGGCAAAGCCGACGATTGCGAATGTCCGTAACATCATTGTCCCGTCCCCTTCTTCAAAATCAGATCGGCGTTGGCCGCCGATTCTCCCGACCATGCGACATGTTGATCCGGCCGCACCAGGATCAAAGACGCAGCGTAATTTTCCCGCGCGGTGGATGAACCATCATACACGACTTTGAGCGGAACCTTTTGCGCCCGCGCCGCCGTTTCGAAATCGCCGCCATCCGCACCGAGCGCAAGAAGCGTGAATTCCCGGCCCAACGCTTCAAAGACGTTGCGGCCGTTCGACAGCACCTGCGGCGAGAGGTGGTGACCGGGCCGCGCCCTCGCGCTGTGGATGCCGTGCGCGGTCGTCACGCCGTCCGGCGGCCCGAACACAATCGGTGAAGCTTCGTAATTCGGTTCATAGGCCTTGCGGCGCGAACCGACGTCGGTCTCGCGCGCTTTCCACGCCGCCTCGAATTCGGCGCGGTCGCGCTGCGGACTATAGCGGGTCAGAAAAGCATCGTCGTCGCGAATTCTCGCGGCGATGAAATCCTCCGCAACGTCGCGGAAAACCGGAGCGCGCTCGGCGGAATAAGTTTCAAGCAAACGATCCCCGCCCCACCCCGCAATGCGCGCGGCGAGTTTCCAACTCAGGTTGACGGCATCTTCCAGGCCGTTGTTGAGGCCGTAGCCGCCGTAGGGCGGATGGCTATGCGCGGCATCGCCGGCGATGAAGATCGATCCGTTGCGATAATTCGTGGCGACCGCGTTGCGAAGCTCCCAAAAGCCCGCATAGTCGACTTCGTAGGCGAATTCAAAGCCGGCGGCGTCATACAGCGTCGCCTTAAAATCAAAGTCCTCGCCGCGCGCTCCGGCGCGAACCGGCGCATGAAAGAAAAAGCCTTCACCGACGTCGACCCGTCCGAAAAATTTCCAGTACCCGTGCAGGGCCGGGTCCATGACGCGGTAGGTCGAGCGTTCCGGAAAGCGCTTGAGCTTCCCATGCAAATCGCGCGAGCGAAAGACGGCAAGCACCATGGTCTGGTCGAAATCCGTGCCGCTGCGTTCAAGCCCGGCCGCGCTGCGCACCATCGAGTGCCCGCCGTCGCAGCCAACCAGATAGTCGGCCTCGAGGGTTTCAGTCTCGCCGCCTTCGTTGCTTACCGAAACGCGTAAGCCCTCCGGCAATTGTTCGACGGCAGTTGCGGTAACGCCGAGCCGCAGTTCGACATTCGGTAAAGTCGCGAGCTTGCGCCGCAATATCGCCTCGGTCCGGTATTGCGGCAAACGCTCCGCTTTTCTGAAGAAAAAGTCGCCGACGACTTCACGGCCGGCCGGCGCATGCCAATATTCGCTGGTCAGGTTGCGGTAAGCGGTAATTTCCCCGATCGGATAGCCGCGCGGCATGACGCGCGCGGCGCGCAGTTCATCCTCGAGCCCCCAGAAATAAAAATGCTCGAGCGTGCGTTGCGTAAGTCCCTGCCCCTTCGGGATGTTCGCCATAGCCGTGCGGCTCTCGACGATAACGCATGTCACACCGCGCATCCCGAGATCGAGCCCAAGCGCCGCGCCGACCGGGCCGCCGCCCACAATAATGACATTCGGACGTTTCATCGCGTTCCTGTCGACGGCAGGGCCAAGGGCGCCGCGGCACTGTTTATCATTTCACGGCCGCAGCATAATTATCCGGCTTGATGCCGGCGAGCGGCTTGCCGCCGTCCAGTCGGGACGAGCCGGCCTCACCCGCGGTTGTCCCCTTTTGGACGAGGGCGGACATCGGGGGATGCTTTGCCGGTTTTTGGCCCGAAGCGGACATTGACCTCGCGCGCTGGCTCGCGGCTTGGCCCCAACCTCGAAACATGGCCCGCTAAAAGCAATGGCCCCTGCGGCGAACCTCCGCAGGGGCCATGCTTAACTTTAAGCCGATATCAGACTGAATATTCCAGCGACTTGAAGCTCAGGCTTTTCACGCCTTCCGGCGCGTCCGAAAGTTTGCGGATTGCGCCCCAGGTCTGCTTGTAGTTCGGGATGATCAGCTCGTTCACTCCGGGCGAGACAACATTGCCCTGCACGCCGTTCGGATTGGCGAACAGCATGAAGGCTTGTTTGCGCTTGGCCGTCGTTGTCGGGTAGACCATCGCCTGTGTCGAGCCATTATCGTTGTAGATTTCCACGAGATCGCCCTGTTTTAGTTTGAGGTCGGTCATGTCCGCCGGGTTCATCTGAACAAGCGGATACGGCATCCGGTCCATGACAAACTCGTTGTCCTGATCGAGATAGGAGTTCTGCCAGACGACGTTGGTACGGCCGTTGTTGATGAGGAACGGCCATTTGTCTTTTTCGGCCTGCTTGCCTGCGGCCTCAAGACCCCGCCACTTCGTTTCCATAAATGTGGCCTTGCCGTCCTTGCTGCCGAACTTCCCGTCGGCAAATAGGCGTTTGGTGCCGATGAGCTTGCCGTCCTTGTAGTCGGTCGCCGGTTCTTGGAAGCCGTTGGTTCCCATCGCACGTAGTCGTTCATAGGTGACAAGCTGGCCACCCTTTTCGTGGCCATGATAGCCGTCCATGAAAGCGTCTTCTTCGGTCTTCCAGTCGAAGCCCTTGAACTTGTCGGCTTCCTTGGTCTTGCCCTGCTCGCGCAGCACGCACTCCATGTGATTGGCAATGCGCGCGGCGATCAGACAGTCCGGCATCGCTTGGCCGGGCGGGTCCATGTAGCGTTCGGTGAGCCGCATGCGCCTCTCCCCATTCATGGAAGTGAGGTTCATCTCGCCCGAGGTCGCCGCCGGCAGCCAGACATGGCAGGCTTCGCCGAT
>JBOHII010000395.1:0-8507 GCA_050725955.1 Pseudolabrys sp.
CCACAATCGCGACCGCCAGGTCCCGCCCCCCGGCTGCTGCGCGCAAGGTAGCCGCATCGACCCCGGATGCGGCGAGGAAAGGGTTAAGCCTTTCCGGCTCCTGCGCCAGAAAGGCCAGGGCGTTCAAAGCAATGATTTCCGCGCCTTGGGGCGTCCATTGTGTGTGCATTGTCAAGGGAGCGTTAAGACATCTTCTCTAATACTGAGCAGTGAAAAGCATGGCCCGAACCGGTCCAGGCTGGATGTGATTGGGCATGACGCCGCCCTGGAGAGTCAAGTCATGGACATGAAGGCCAAAACGGTTCTGATCGTGGAGGATAATGAGCTGAACATGAAGCTCTTCCACGACCTCCTTGAAGCGCATGGCTACCAGACCGTCGGCACCCGCAATGGGATCGAGGCGCTCGACCTAGCGCGCAAGTACCGGCCCGATCTTATTCTGATGGATATCCAGTTGCCGGAAGTCTCCGGCCTCGAAGTGACCAAATGGCTCAAAGACGATCCCGAACTCAAAGTTATTCCCGTGGTGGCGGTCACTGCCTTCGCCATGAAGGGCGACGAGGAACGCATCCGCGAAGGGGGCTGCGAGGCCTACCTGTCGAAACCGATCTCGGTCGGCAAGTTCATCGAGACCATCCGTCATTTTCTCGGGCCGGCCTGATGGTGCAGTCATGACCGCCCGCATTCTTGTCGTCGACGACGTACCGGCCAATGTGAAGCTGCTGGAAGCGAGGCTTTCGGCCGAATATTTCGACGTCACCACCGCTCATAGCGGGCCGGAGGCGCTCGCCCTGTGCGAGCGCGCCGAATGCGACATCATGCTTCTCGACGTGATGATGCCGGACATGGACGGCTTCGAAGTCTGCCGCAAGCTCAAGTCCAACCCCCAGACCCATCACATCCCGGTCGTCATGGTGACTGCGCTCGACCAGCCGTCCGACCGCGTGCGCGGCCTGGAAGCCGGCGCCGACGACTTCCTCACCAAGCCGGTGACCGACGTGGCGCTGATCTCGCGCGTGCGCTCGCTGGCGCGGCTGAAGATGATGACCGACGAATTGCGCCTGCGCGCGCTCACCTCCAAGGAAATCGGCATCGAAAGCCCGGAACGCGAAGCGGTAGCTGAAACCGGCCGCAATGGCCGCATCCTGGTCGTCGACGATCGGCAAAGCTCCTACGAGCGCATCGTCGCGACGCTTTCGGCCGAACACACCGTGGACGTGGAGAGGAATCCGGGCGAGGCCCTGTTTCACGCCGCCGAGGGCAATTACGATCTGCTGATCGTGTCGCTCGGCTTGAAGGATTTCGACGGCCTGCGGCTGTGCAGCCAGGTGCGGTCGCTCGAGCGCACCCGCAACGTCCCGATCCTGGCGGTTGCCGAGGGCGACAACAACACGCGCCTGGTGCGCGGGCTGGAAATCGGCGTCAACGACTATCTCATCCGCCCGATCGACAAGAATGAGATGCTGGCGCGCGTGCGCACGCAGATCAAGAAGAAGCGCTACACCGAGCGGCTGCGCGACAACGTGCAGATGTCGATCGAATTGGCAATCACCGACGCGCTCACCGGATTGTTCAACCGGCGCTATATGGAGTCGCATTTGGCGACCCTGGTCGAGCAGGCGGCAGCGCGCGGCAAGCCGATCGCCGTGCTGATGCTCGACATCGACTATTTCAAGGCGGTCAACGACAGCCACGGCCATGACGCCGGCGATGACGTGTTGCGCGAATTCGCGCTGCGCATCCGCAAATCGATCCGCAACATCGACCTTGCTTGCCGCTACGGCGGCGAGGAGTTCGTCATCGTGATGCCGGAAACCGATATTGCGGTCGCGACCATGGTGGCCGAGCGGCTGCGCCGCCGTATTGCGACGGAGCCGTTCGCGATCGGGCAGGGCGCGCACAAGCTGGACGTGACGATTTCGATCGGCATCGCCGCGCGCGCGGGCGTGAGCGACAACGCCACGGCGATCCTCAAGCGTGCCGACATTGCGCTCTATCGCGCCAAGCGCGACGGTCGCAACCGGGTGGTGCCGGACGCGGCCTAGAAAATATCGCCGCGATTTCAAGGCCGTAAGACAGGAATTTGGCCGGTTACCGGCGCTTGGTCTAACCTCGCCGCTGACGGCTGATTCCGTCGGCTTGCGCCTCCCGTTTCAGCAATGCCCTGCGGAGTGCTCAGGTCCGCCGCATCTCCTGGGTTCTGCGGGGTTCGGCCGGCCTGGAAGCGGTGAGAGTGGCCTCCTCAAAACACCGCTTCCGGCCGGCCACCAATTAGCCGGCGTGCGGCGCCGTTTACGGCCTGATGATCGTCCAGCCCTTTTCGCCGAGTTCGATCAGCGTGACGACGCCGGCGGGAACGCGCTTGGCGTTGTCGACCAGCGGCGGCTCCTTGCCTTCTTTCCGCGTCATGGCGGCGAGCGTGTTCTCGCAGGCATCGAAGCTGACATTGGGCATGCCCTGCTTGAAGGACTTGAGGCGGCCGAGCACCGGGGACTTGTCCGCCCGCAGCATGTTGAGGCCGGCATTGAAGGCGACAATCTGGATCTCAACCTCGTCGCCCTTGTCGGAATAATATTTCGAAACATTGGCGGCGACGTTGAGCACGGCGTTCATCTTGGCCGGATCGTTGTCGCTGATCTGCAGGGCGAGTCTATGCTTTTCCATCGCACCCGCCGGCGCAATGGCGAGGACGGCAAAGAACAGCGCGGCGGACAACGTGCGCAGCATGCCGCTCACTTGATCTTCGATTCTTTGTACTCGACGTGCTTCTTGGCGATCGGGTCGTATTTCTTTTTCGCCAGTTTGTCGGTCTGGGTGCGCGAGTTCTTGCGGGTCACGTAATAGTGTCCGGTACCGGCGCTGGACACGAGCTTGATCTTCAGACTGATGGCTTTGGCCATGGAACTATCCTCGAGACTTGGATTGCGGCGGCGGTGGTTTCGTGGCGGACCCTAGCGTTGGGCCGGTAAATGTCAAGAAAGCGGCGGTTTTCGGCAGCCGTCCGCTATTTCCAGGCGTAAATAACGTGCCGGGAGAACCAATCGTCAACCGGCTTGCCTCTGAGTGAAGGATGCAGTCTTACTTCAATCTTTTTAAAACCGACGACTTCCAACATTGCTTTGACGCAGGCGACGTTCGGCGCCCACCAATTGGTTGGATCGTCATTTAACTCGGCGCCAGGATAAAAAACCATCATTGGTTGCGGCATACTATCCTGCGCTGTGACGGTCTCAACAATCAACATCTCCGCGGCGAGGGGCGCCACACGTTCTAGTGCCAAAAACGGATGTTTCATATGGTAAAGAACACCAAGGAATAACACTACGTCAAAGGTGCCAACACTCTCCGGCGTCAAATCGAACACATCGCAAATCTTTTCTTCGATTTCGGGCGCTAATGCCTGCTTGGCAAGATCGAAGTTCGCCTTCTTGCCCCAGCCAGAGCCAGTCCAGCAAAAATAGTCAGTAGCCAGGACGCGTTTCGCGCCGCGGCGATGAGCCTCGATGCTGTAAGCGCCATCCCAGGCGCCTATATCCAAGACAGATTTATCTTGCACCCCGTATTTGAAGAATTCATTGGCTTCCATTCGTATGACGCCTGCCGGTTTGATGCCCTTAGACACCACGCCGTTGCCGAAATCGATCGAGTGAAACCATTTGTGGGTTTCGACATCTTGTTGGGTGACGTTCATTCGGCTTCTCCAATGTCACGAGCCAACGAACCCATACTCGAACGGAGACTTAACCTTTAAATTGGGATGTTCGTTTAATTTTACAGCAGCTCCCGAAAGAATTGCTGCTCGATCATGAAGTAGAACGGCACTGGCAGATCGCGGCCCATTCCTGCAGCGACCCGCGCCGCGAGCTCTTCCAGCACGACCCCGGTGATGGTCGGCATGTCCAGGTGGGTGGCTTCCTCGATCGGCACCCAGGCGAGATCGACCAGTTCGGAATCGGGTCCGACCACATTATCGATCGTGTGGGCGATGGCCGAGGCGTCGGCGGTGAAGAAACGCGTGTCGTAGCGTTTGGGCCGGCGCGGCGGCGTGATGGCGCGGGCAATGAAATGAATTTGCGCAAGGTCCGGATGCACCTTCGCCGTTGAGAAGCCCGCCCAGATTTCACCCGGCGCCGCGGGTGCAGGATCGCGTTTGCTGCCGAGCATGAGGCCGGTCTCCTCGGCCATCTCGCGCACGGCGGCGAGCGCAAAGGCGCGCGGAAACGCATCGCCCGGGGCTTTAACGCGTTCGAGCAATTTCTTCTCGGTGTCGGGATGCAATTCGCTCGCCGCCGGCATGACGCGGTCGAGCGGCTCGATGCGCCCGCCGGGGAACACATATTTGCCCGGCATGAATTTGTGGCCGAGGTGGCGTCGGCCAAGCAGCACCTTTGGCTTGGCGCCGGAACGGTCGATCAGCATCAAGGTCGCCGCGTCGCGTGGTTCGCTGTCGGGGAACGACTGATCGCGTTCCACCTTGGTCATTCGCTCGGCCCAGACTTTTGCCAGATCTCTCGTCATCGCGTCTTTGGTCATCGAGCGTTTCGCCTGTGATGCCGGTTCGATTTGCGGTGCTCGGCGCCGCGCGGTGCGAACGGCGAACGCCGCTGCGGCTTGCCGGCGCGGCCTTCCGATAAAAGCTCGAAGCGCAAGGCGCCGGCAACGGGCGCGGCTTCCACCAGTTTGACGGTGACGCGGTCGCCAAGCCGGTAAGTCTCGCCGGAGCGCGAGCCGACCATGGCGTGGCCGGCCTCGTCGTGACGGAAATATTCGTCGCCGATGGTGCGCGCCGGCACGAAACCGTCGGCGCCGGTCTCGTTGAGCTTCACGAACAGCCCGGCGCGGTGCACGCCGGAGACACGGCCCTCAAACGTGGCGCCGACGCGGTCGGCGAGGAAATGCGCGATCAGCCGGTCGTTGGTCTCGCGCTCGGCCAGCATGGCGCGGCGCTCGGTCGCGGAAATTTGCGCGGCGATTTCCGCCAGCGCCTTGACGTCGGTCGCCTCGGGCAAGCCGCCATCGCCCAGCTTGAGCGCGCGAATCAGCCCGCGATGCACGATCAGATCGGCATAGCGGCGGATCGGCGAGGTGAAATGCGCGTAACGGCGCAGGTTCAGGCCGAAATGGCAGTAATTCTCCGCCGCGTATTCGGCCTGTGCCTGCGTGCGCAGCACGATATCGTTGATGAGTTGCTCGGCGTCGCGGCCCTTCACGCGCGCGAGCACGCGGTTGAAGTTTTCCGCCCGCAGCGCGCCGCCCTTTGGGAATGGAATATCGAGCGTGGCAAGGAACTCGCGCAAGGCGTTGACCTTCTCCATGCCCGGCTCGTCGTGCACGCGATAGATCAGCGGCACCCGCGCCTTCTCCAGCGTCTCGGCCGCGGCCACGTTGGCGAGAATCATGAATTCCTCAATCAACCGGTGCGCCTCTAGCCGCTCCGGTGTAGTCACACGGTCGACGGTGCCGTCGCCCTTGAGCAGGATTTTGCGCTCAGGCAAATCGAGATCGAGCGGGCCACGCTCCGTGCGCGCGCGTGTGAGCGCCTCATAGGCGGCGTAGAGCGGCTTGAGCACCGGTTCGACCAGGACTTCGGTATCCTTGTCGGTGCGCCCGCCGATGGCGAACTGCGCCTGCTGGTAGGAGAGCTTGGCGGCTGAGCGCATCAGCACACGGTGGAATGTGTGCGAGCGCTTGCGGCCGTCGGCACCCACGACCATGCGCACGGCGAGCGCGGCGCGGTCCTCGCGCGGGCGCAGCGAGCACAGATCGTTGGAGATGCGCTCCGGCAGCATCGGCACCACGCGGTCGGGGAAATAGACCGAATTGCCGCGTACCAACGCCTCGCGGTCGAGCACGGAGCCCGGCGTCACGTAATGGGCGACGTCGGCAATCGCGACGCTGACGATGAAGCCGCCTTGACCGTCGGACTCGGCGTATACGGCATCGTCGTGATCCTTGGCGTCCGGCGGGTCGATGGTGACGAACGGTACCCGCCGCCAGTCCTCGCGGTGCGCGAGCGTCGCCGGCTTTGCCGCGTCAGCCTCCGCCAGCGTGTCGTGGCGGAACACCTGCGGAATGCCGTGGGCATGGATGGCGATCAGGCTGACCGCCCGTTCGCTTGCGAGCGAGCCGAGCCGCTCGACCACGCGACCGGTCGGCAGCCCAAGCCGTGGCGCGCGCTGCGTTTCGACCGCGACCAAGTCGCCGTCTTGCGCGTCATGGGTGGCGCCGGCCGGAATACTGAGTTCCTTGCCGAGCATTTTCTTGTCGACCGGCTCCAGCCGGCCGCCGCCGTGCGGCGTCTTACGGAAAATCCCCAGCACGCGATGCTTGGGATGGTCGATGATCTTGATGACGCGGCCGCGATGGCGAATGCCGTTGTCTTCCTCGGTTTCCTCCACATTCAGCAGCACGCGGTCACCGAGGCCGGCGGCTTCGCCGGGCCGCACTTTGCGAGGGACAAGAATGCGGATTTTGGGCGCCGGCCCATGCGCATCCTCGTCCCATTCGTCTGGTGTGGCGATGAGATCGCCATCGTTATCGCGGGCGGTGATGTCGGCGAGCACGGTGGAGGGCAGGGTGCCGGGGTGATGCAGTTTTTTGCGGCGGGTTTCGACTGCGCCGACGTCGGCCATTTCACGCAGCATTCGTTTGAGCTCGGCGCGCATGGCGTTTTTGAGCCCGAACGCGCGGGCGATCTCGCGGGTGCCGACTTTGCCGGGGCGTTCGCGGATGAAGGCGAGAATGTCAGCCTTGGAGGGAAAGGAAACAGGTCGCTTGGTTGGTTTGTTCAAAATAGAATTTCCGGCGCCAAATCGGCGCTGCGTGATGAATGTAATGGTCGGCCGCCGGCTTCGCCAGCTACTCGGCGGCCTTGGTGCGGCGGGCGGGCTTTGATTTGGCTGCGGCCGCGGCCGGCTTCTTCGCCTTGGCGGCTGGTTTTGCCGCTACCTTGCCAGTGGCCGATTTGCGGCCGGCGGCACGGCGGCCCTTCGGGGCATTGCCGACCTTGGCGGCGCGCGCCTCGAGCAAACCGATCGCCTCGTCGAGCGTGACGGTGTCAGGCGTCTTGTCGCCCGGCAGCGTGGCGTTGATGCCGGCATGGCTGACATAGGGGCCATAGCGGCCGTTCTTCACCAGGATCGGGCCGCCCTTGTCGGGATGCTCGCCGAGACTTTTGCCGGGATCGCCGCCGAAACGGCGCCCGCGGCCCGGGTTGGCTTTCTTCTCTGCAATCAACGTGACGGCACGGTTGAGGCCGACCGTCAGCACGTCTTCGTTGGCATCGATGTTGGCGTAGGTCTTGCCATGTTTGACGTAGGGGCCGAAGCGCCCGATGCCGGCGATGATCGGTTCGCCGTCTTCGGGATGCACGCCGACTTCACGCGGCAGCGCGAGCAGTGCCAGCGCCTTCTCCAGATCGACGTCTTCCGGTGCGAGACCCTTGGGCAGGCCCGCGCGCTTGGGTTTTTCGGCGTCTTTTTCCTTCGGCGTTTCGCCGAGCTGCAGGTAAGGCCCGAAGCGGCCGCCGCGCAGCGAGACCTCAAGCCCGGTCACGGGATCCTCGCCGAGCACCTTGGTGCCGTTGACACCGCCATTGGCGCCGGGCGTCATTTGGCGCGTGAAGTTGCATTCCGGGTAGTTTGAGCAACCGATGAAAGCGCCGAAGCGGCCGAGCTTGAGCGAAAGGCGCCCGGTTTCGCAATTTGGACATTTGCGTCGGTCGCTGCCGTCTGTGGGCTGCGGGAAAATGTGCGGCTCCAGCAGATCGTTGAGGGCGTCTAGCACCTGGGTGATGCGCAGATCCTTGATCTCGTTGACCGCGCCGATGAACCCGATCCAGAAATCCTGCAGAACCTTCTTCCAGTCGATCTCGCTGTTGGAGATGCGGTCGAGTTGTTCTTCCAGGTTGGCGGTGAAATCGTATTCGACATAGCGCTGGAAAAAGCTCTCCAGGAATCCGACCACCACGCGGCCCTTGTCCTCGGGCAACAGGCGTTTCTTGTCGAGACGGACATAGCCGCGGTCCTGCAATACCTGCAGGATCGAGGCGTATGTGGAGGGGCGGCCGATGCCGAGTTCCTCCATGCGCTTGACCAGCGCGGCTTCCGAATAGCGCGGCGGCGGCTCGGTGAAGTGCTGAGAGGAATTGATTGCCTGCTTGGCCAGCAATTCGCCTTCGCTCATCCCCGGCAGGCGGCGGCTCTCGTCGTCTTGCTCGTCCTCGTCGTGGCCTTCCTGATAAAGCGTTAGGAAGCCGTCGAATTTCACCACCTGTCCGGTGGCGCGCAATTCGATATTGCGGCCGCCAGCCTTGGCGACGATATCGACGGTCGTGCGTTCGAGTTCGGCCGACTCCATCTGGCTGGCGACGGCACGGTTCCAGACCAGTTCGTACAGGCGCGCCTGATCGCGGTCGACATGCTTGGCGACTTGTGCGGGCGTGCGGCTGGCGCTAGTCGGGCGCACGGCTTCGTGCGCTTCCTGCGCGTTTTTCGACTTGTTGTGAT
>JBOHII010000396.1:0-2902 GCA_050725955.1 Pseudolabrys sp.
GGCGAGATTCCACGCCGTCACCGAGCCGCAGTCGCTCCAGCAGGCGCCGGAGGCCCGGACCGAACGCGCCCGTTTGCTGAGCGGAAACGGAGGCTGCGGAATCGGCCGGTCGTAGCGCCAGATCGTCCCCTCGCCGGCGTGGGCAGGCGCGATTGCCGGCAGGAAAATGCCGCCGACCAGAACCACAAGCAGCATTAAGAGCTTCATATCGGGCCTTTCCTGCGCACAAGCATAGCGCGCCGCTTCGATCGGGCCAAATGCGGCCGACGGCCCGGCACAGGCAGGCGGTAACTTCCGTCTGCCGCCGCCGGTTGCTATCCTGTTGGAATCGTGGGGCGAGCGTGGCTTAGGAGTACCCGGTGAGCGTCGCACAACAACCGGCCGATTCCCCGCAAGATCCAGTTCAGAATTTCGGCACCGCCGGCATCAAACCGCTGGAGCGGCCGAGCCTGCTCACGCGCGCCTTCATGACCGTGGTGGCTTTCGTCGAGCGGCTCAATCTCGCCTACAGCAAGATGGGCAATCCGCCTATCTATGACAAGGCGGTGTTCCCGTGGACGGCGGCGCTGGAGCGCGAATGGCGCGCCATCCGCGCAGAGCTAGACCACGTGCTTACCCGCAAAGACGACCTGCCCGGCTTCCACGAATTGGCGACCGACGTCGCCGTGATCAGCCAGGACCGCGGCTGGAAGACGTTTTTCCTGTGCGGCTACGGGTTCCGCTCCGCCAACAACATCAGATTGTGTCCGCAGACCTGGCGCATCTGCCAAAACATCCCCGGCCTGATCACGGTGATGTTCTCGATCCTGGAGCCGGGCAAGCATCTCCCCGCCCATCGCGGTCCCTACAATGGCGTGCTGCGGCTGCATCTCGGGCTGATCGTGCCCGAGCCGCGCGAGCAGCTCGGCATCCGGGTGGAGAATGCCATCTACCGCTGGAAGGAAGGCGAAGCGGTGGTGTTCGATGACGCCTATGAGCACGAGGCCTGGAACCACACGCTGCATACCCGCGTGGTGCTGTTCGTCGATTTCGTCAAGCCGCTGCGCTTCCCGGCCAATGTGCTCAACTGGCTGCTGCTGCATCTCGCCGTGTTCACGCCCTTTATCCGCGAGGGCATGGACAACCAGAAGGCCTGGGAAAAGAAGTTTTACGACGAGGCGGAGGCCTGGCGGAACCGCTGAGCCTGCCGGCCTTGCGCTCCCGGGCGTTCGCGGCTAGCTCCTTGCCCGCATGCTCGACCCGGACAAGAAACCAGCGCCCAAAGTGAGCTTCGTCTCGCTTGGCTGCCCGAAGGCGCTGGTCGATAGCGAGCGCATCATCACGCGGCTGCGCGCGGAAGGCTATGAGCTCTCGCGCGAGCATGCCGGCTCCGACCTCGTCATCGTCAACACCTGCGGCTTTCTCGACAGCGCCAAGGCGGAATCGCTCACGGCAATCGGCGGCGCGCTGAAGTAAAACGGCAAGGTCATCGTCACCGGCTGCATGGGCGCCGAGCCGGAAAGCATTTCCGCCGCCTACCCGCAGGTGCTGGCGATTACCGGGCCGCAACAATATGAGAGCGTTGTCGATGCAGTACACCGCGCAGTTCCGCCGGCGCACGATCCGTTTCTCGATCTGGTGCCGCCGGAAGGCGTCAAGCTCACCCCGCGCCATTTCGCCTATCTGAAGATTTCCGAAGGCTGCAACAACCGCTGCTCGTTCTGCATCATCCCGCGTCTGCGCGGCGATCTGGTATCGCGCGCGGCGGGCGACGTGCTGCGCGAGGCGGAGAAGCTGGTCGCCGCCGGCGTCAAGGAACTACTGGTGATCTCGCAGGATACGTCCGCTTACGGGATCGACATTAAATATGCCGCGAGCCCGTGGCGCGGCCGCGAGGTGCAGGCGAAATTTCTCGATCTTGCCGCGGCATTAGGCGAATTCGGCGTCTGGGTGCGGCTGCATTACGTCTACCCCTATCCGCATGTCGACGCGGTCATTCCGCTGATGGCCGAACGGAAAATTCTCCCCTATCTCGACATACCGTTCCAGCACGCCGCGCCCGAGGTGCTCAAGCGCATGCGCCGACCGGCCGTGCAGGAAAAGACCTTGGAGCGCGTCGCCAAGTGGCGCGAAATCTGTCCCGACCTGACGCTGCGCTCGACCTTCATCGTCGGATTTCCGGGCGAGACCGACGCCGATTTCGAATTTCTGCTGCAATGGCTGGAGGACGCCGCGCTCGATCGCGTCGGCTGCTTCAAATACGAGCCGGTGCGCGGCGCTGCCGCCAACGATCTCGCCGCGGCGGTGCCGAACGACGTGAAAGAAGAGCGCTGGCACCGCTTCATGCAGGCGCAGCAAAAGATTTCCGCGCGCCGCCTCAAGCGCAAAGTCGGCACGCGCCAGCAGGTCATCATCGACGAAGCGGGCCCGACAGTTGCGAAAGGCCGCTCGATGGCCGACGCGCCGGAGATCGACGGCGCGGTTTATGTGGCGAGCCGCCGCCCTTTGCGTGTCGGCGAGATCGCCACGGTGAAGATCGAACGCGCCGACGAATACGATCTGCACGGCAGCGCGGTGGGGTTCTAGAGCCGGTAGAAGCTCACCGCGTTGTCGTGAAAAACCTTGCGCTGGTCGGCCTCAGAATATTCCGACATCGCTCTGCGATAGATGGCGAAGAAATCCTCGTAGCTCGCATGCAGCTTTTCCAGCGGGAAATTGCTGCCGTAGATGGTGCGCTCGATGCCGAAAATCTGGATGGCGTCGCGGATCACTTGGCGCGCCTGCGGATAAGTGAGCCCGAGGCTGAACATACCGAGGCCGGAGAGCTTGACGTGCACATTGGGGAACGCCGCCATCGCAGTGAGCGCGGCACGCCATTGCTCGATGGCGACTGGTGTGCGGTCGGTGAGCATGCCGGCGTGCA
>JBOHII010000397.1:0-4909 GCA_050725955.1 Pseudolabrys sp.
TTTCTACGATAAATTCTATCACGTGACGCCGACCGATGCGCAGATCGACCACGTGCTGGCGGGGAGGGATTAGTTGACCCGCTCCGCCCTGCCCGGACTGGCGATCGCGACGCTGGTGTTGATCGCAGGTCTGCTGTTGGCGTTCACGGTCGGCCGCTATCCGGTGTCGCTCGGCGATCTCGCGCGTGTGCTGGCGGCGAAACTCAGCGGCGGCCATGCCGACGTGTCTCCGGCGGTCGAGAGCGTGATCTTGCAGGTGCGCGGGCCGCGCGTGCTCGCCGCCGTCATGGTCGGCGCGGCGCTGGCGGTTGCCGGCACCGCCTTCCAGGGATTGTTTCGCAATCCGCTGGTGTCGCCCGACATTCTCGGCGCTTCGTCGGGCGCCGCACTTGGCGCGGTGCTGGGGATCTATTTTTCACTCGGCATTTTCGCCATCCAGGCTTTCGCTTTCGTCGGCGGACTATTCGCGGTCGCCGCCGTTTACGTGATCGGCTCGCTGGTGCGCTCACGCGATCCAGTTCTGCTGCTGGTGCTCACCGGCGTGGTGGTCGGCGCGCTGTTAGGAGCCGGCGTCGGTCTGGTGAAATATCTCGCCGATCCGTACAACCAGCTTCCGGCCATGACCTTCTGGCTGCTCGGCAGCCTGTCGGCTGTGGGCGTATCCGACCTGTTGCCGCTGTTCGGCCCGGTCGCGGCCGGCGCCGCCGTGCTGATCGCGCTGCGCTGGCGCATGAACGCCATGTCGCTGCCGGAGGAGGAAGCGCGCGCGCTCGGGTTGTCCACCGGGCCGCTGCGTATCGCCATCGTGGCGGCAGCGACGCTGGTGACCTCGGCAAGCGTCGCCACCGCCGGCATCATCGGCTGGGTCGGACTGGTGGTGCCGCATCTCGCGCGCGCGCTGGTCGGGCCCGATTTCGCGCGGCTCACACCGGCGGCGGCGATCCTGGGCGGCGGCTATCTGTTGCTGATCGACACGCTGGCGCGCACCGCGGCGGAGGTGGAAATTCCCTTAGGGATTTTGACCGCCGTGGTCGGCACGCCATTCTTCATCTGGTTGCTGGCCAGCATGCAGAGGAACTGGTCGTGAAACTCGAAGGCCGCGGCCTGACCATCGGTTATGCCGACCACACGGTCGGCCGCGACCTTGACGTAGCGCTCTCGACCGGCGAGGTGCTGGCGCTGCTCGGGCCGAACGGCGGCGGCAAGACCACATTGCTCAAGACGCTGCTCGGCCTCATCAAGCCGAAAGCGGGCGAGGTGGCGCTCGGCGACAAGCCGCTCGGCCGCTACTCGATCCGCGAGCGCGCCCGCACCTTGGCCTATGTGCCGCAGGTGCACATCGGCACATTTGCCTTCACGGTGGAGACGGTGGTGCTGATGGGCCGCACCGCGCATGGCACTCTGTTCAGCGCCCCGAGCGCACACGACCGCGACGTGGCGGCCGCCGTGCTCGACCGCTTCGGTATCGCGCAACTGGCGAACCGCCCCTACACCATGATTTCCGGCGGCGAACGGCAGCTTGTATTGCTGGCGCGCGCGCTGGCGCAGGAGCCGCAATTCATCGTGCTCGACGAGCCGACGGCGAGCCTCGATTTCGGCAACCAGGGCAAGGTGATGGCGGAGATCAAGGCGCTCGCGGCGTCCGGCCACGGCGTGCTGTTCACCACGCACGATCCCAACCACGCCCTGCGCGGCGCCGACCGCGCTTTTCTCTTGCGCCAGGGCACGCGTATTGCCGAGGGGCCGGTCAAAGCCGTGCTGGAGCGCGCGCAACTCGAGGCGCTCTACGGCGCGCCGGTCGAGCGGCTCACCGATCCGGACACCGGCGCGGTGGCGTTCTTGCCGGGGTGGTGATTTCCCTCTTCGCGCTCGCCGGCAGGCAACAAGCGGTCATTTCGGCTGCACCACCAGCGAATAGCGCGGGTCGGCGGCCAGCACTTCCGCCTGCGGCAGGCCGAGTTCCTTGCGCACCGTGTTGGTGCCAAGCACCAGCGAAACGATCTTGTAGTAGGCGTGGCGACGGCTCATCCCTTCGCGGCCCATGCCGCAGTCGGACGAAATCACCAGCCGCTCGGCCGGAATGTATTTCAGCGCGCGGCGAATGTGCTCGGCGATCTCCTCCGGCTTCTCGACCTGCAGCGAATGATGGTCGATGACGCCGATACAAATCTTCCTGTCGGAACTGATCACCTTGCCGAAGGCTTCCAGGTCCATACCGCCGGCGCTGACCGACTCGAAGGTGATCACGTCGGCATCGACCTTGTTCAGCATCTCCAGCGCGTTCTTGTAGCTCTGCACTTCCTTGAACATTCGCTGTTGCGATGGATTGCCCCAGCAGGTGTGACACCACACTTCGGTTTTGCCGCGCAGCCCTTTCACGGTGCGATTGAACACCTCGACGCTGAAATCCGGGTTGATCACCTCGTCGACCACCTTGCGGATCGCCAGCATGTGAATCTGCGGCTCCTCGAACTGGATCACCGGGCAGCCGGCGTCGGCAAGCGCGTGCAATTCCTCGTTCAGGGCATCGGCGATCGCCAGGATGCGCTCCTTGAGCGATTTGTAATATTTGTCCTGCACGGCGAAGGCGACCAGCTCCGGTCCGATGGTGCCGAACTTGACCGGCCTTTTGGTCATGCGCTGCGCCACCTTCCACATGGCGGCATATTGCAAGTCGCCGCGCGTCACCGGGCCGGCGATGCCGGGCATGACGCGGGATTCCAGATAGTCGTGCAGGATGTGGCCGGGCGGAAACGCGAGGCCACCTTTGCCGGCCGGCGTCGGCTGCGGGTCCTTGTCGAAACCGCCCATGTGGCGCGGCGGATAATTGGTCCAACTCTGGCCGCCCACGTCCGAATCGAAATGCGCGTCGCCGTCGGTGACGATGTCGAGGCCGGCCATTTCCTGCTCGTGCAGATAGACCGAGACCGTGTCCACGTATTGCTCGCGGAACTGGTTGTTGACCATGGCGTCGAGGAAGCTGCGGCCGCGCAGGTTTTCCGTGTACCAGCTCGGCCGCGGCAGCGAGCCGGTGATGGTGGTCGGCAGCATCACGTCTTTGGTGGCACGGTACATAACAAGCGTCTCCCCGCGATGGTTTTTGAGCCTTGGAACGGCCTGTTGTCGTTACCACATATCTTATGTCCCTCGCCCGCCGCAGGAAACCGCAGACAGGCAATTTCGCAATATATGACGTGGTGAAATTGCCCACTTTATGCGGCGCCGGTGGGCAGCATTGGACACGCTTAGTCTGCTATCATTGTACCATGGACAAGAAAACCGACGGCTACATCATCAAGCCCGACCCCGCCGATGCGCGGCTGACCGAGCGCGTTACCGGCATCGACCAGGCCGGGGCTGCGATCGAAACCTCGGTGTCGGTAGAACGCGCGCTGACCATCTTCCTCAACAGCCAGGAAATCGTCACCGCCATGACCATCGGCGATTATCCAGATTTTCTGGCCATGGGCTATCTGCTCAATCAGAACATGCTGCTGCCGAACGACGAGGTGACCGGCGTCGATTACGACGAGGAATTGGCCGTGGTCGTGGTGCGCACCAAGCGCAAGACCAATTACGAGAAGAAGCTGAAGAAGAAGGTGCAAACCTCGGGCTGCGCGCAAGGCACCGTGTTCGGCGACCTGATGGAGGCCCTGGAGAACGTGTCGCTGCCCAAGGCGCCATTGCGCACCTCATGGCTTTACGCGCTGACCAACAAGATCAACACCACGCCGTCGCTTTATCTGGAGGCCGGCGCCATCCACGGCTGCGTGATGGCGCACTTAGGCCGGCCGCTGGTCTATATGGAGGACGTCGGCCGCCACAACGCCGTCGACAAGATCGCCGGCTGGATGTTCAAGGAGAAGGTCAAGCCGGACGACAAGATTTTCTACACCACCGGGCGGCTGACCTCGGAGATGGTGCTCAAGTGCGTGCGCATGGGAATTCCCATTCTCATTTCGCGCTCCGGCTTCACCGCCTGGGGCGTGGAGCTGGCGCGCAAGGCGAACCTGACATTGATCGGCCGCGCCCGCGGCAAACGCTTCGTGGCGCTCGCCGGCGAAGAGCGCATCGTGTTCGACCAGGACCTGAAATTTGTCGAGGAAGAGAGCAGCAAGCATCGGCGCAAGGCCGCCGTGCATGAGGATTGAGTTGAAATTCACGAGGCTTCCAGAGCGCGCTCCCTCCCCCCAACCAAACTCGGGTTTACCCGAGTTTGGTAATATAGCGTGGCCGAGGTCGGATATATCCGACTTCGGCGCGGGGGAGGGTTGGGGAGGGGGATATTTTACTCGCTCAGTGTTTGCATCCACCCCCCTCCCGACCGCCTTCGCTGCCGCTCAGGCGATCGACCTCCCCCTCAAGGGGGGAGGTGAAGAGAGTTTGTAGCAATGACAGCGCCAACTCCCCCCACCCTCGGCCTGGTCCTTGCCGGCGGTCTCGCGCGCCGCATGGGCGGCGGCGACAAGGCGCTGATCGAGATCGGCGGCGTCACCATCCTCGACCGCGTGCTGGCGACGCTGTCGGCGCAATGCACCGGTGTCGTCATCAACGCCAACGGCGATCCCGCCCGCTTTGCCGACACCGGCTGCCCGGTGATCCCCGACAACCTGCCCGACCATCCCGGCCCGCTCGCCGGCATCCTAGCCGGACTCGACTGGCTGGCCGCCCAGGACAGCGGCGTGGAATGGATCGTCAGCGTACCGGGCGACTGCCCGTTCCTGCCCGACGACCTGGTGGAAAAGCTGCATGCCGCCCGCCGCAAACTCGGCGCCGGCGTGCCGCTGGCCTGCGCCCGCTCCGGCCAATGGAGTCATCCGGTGGTCGGCCTATGGCCGCTGGCGCTGCGCGAGGTCTTGCGCAAGGCGCTGGTCGAGGAAGACCTGCGCAAGATCGATGCGTGGACGGC
>JBOHII010000398.1:0-7180 GCA_050725955.1 Pseudolabrys sp.
ATCCCGCCGCACAACGCCCACGAACTCTGCGACGCGGCTCTCTTCCTGATCGACAACCCGAACGCGCGCGCCAAGACGCTCTTGAAATACATCCAGGGGCCGGATTTCCCGACGGGCGGCATCATCGTCGATACGCCGGCGGCGATCGCGGAGGCTTACGCCACCGGCCGCGGCTCGTTCCGCGTGCGCGCACGCTGGGAAAAGGAAGATCTCGGACGCGGCACCTACACCATCGTGATCACAGAGATTCCCTGGCTGGTGCAGAAGTCGCGTCTGGTCGAGAAGCTTGCCGAATTGATCAACGAGAAGAAGTTGCCGCTTGTCGCCGACGTGCGCGATGAATCGGCCGAGGATCTGCGGATGGTGATCGAACCGCGTTCGCGCTCGGTCGACGCCGAATTGTTGATGGAGTCGCTGTTCAAGCTCACCGAGCTCGAAAGCCGTATCCCGCTCAACATGAACGTACTGGTGAAGGGCCGCATTCCGCAGGTGCTCGGCCTCACCGAAGCCTTGCGCGAATGGCTCGATCACCGCCGCGACGTGCTGGTGCGGCGCTCCAAGCACCGGCAGGCCGAAATCGAACACCGCATGGAAGTGCTCGGCGGTTTTCTCGTCGCCTATCTCAACCTCGACAAGGTGATCAAGATCATCCGGCGCGAGGACGAGCCCAAGCCTGTCCTGATGAAAGAATTCAAGCTCAGCGATGTGCAAGCCGACGCTATCCTCAACATGCGGCTGCGCAATTTGCGCAAGCTGGAGGAAATGGAAATCCGCGCCGAGGACAAGGCGCTGCGCGAGGAGTTGAAGACGGTCAAAAGCCTGATCGGCTCCACCGACAAACAATGGAAGACGGTCGCCGCTGAGATCAAGGAGCTCAAAGTCAAATTCGGACCGAAGACCGCTCTCGGCAAGCGCCGCACCACATTTGCCGAGGCGCCCGAGCACGACGAAGCGGCGATCGAAGAAGCCATGGTGGTGCGCGAGCCGATTACCGTGGTGGTGTCGGAGAAAGGCTGGATCCGCGCTTTGCGCGGCCATGTCAGCGATCTCTCGGGCGTCACCTTCAAGACCGACGACGCCTTGAAATTCGCGTTCCCGACCGAAACCACCGCCAAGATTCTCATTTTTGCCGGCAACGGCAAATTCTACGCGCTGGAAGCCTCCAAGTTGCCGGGCGGGCGCGGCCATGGTGAGCCGGTGCGGCTCTATTTCGACATCGAGCAGGACGCCGACGTGGTTGCGGCCTTGGCCTACGAGGGTAAGCGAAAATTCCTGGTGGCGAGCTATGGCGGCAACGGGTTTGTCGTGAACGAGGACGACGTGCTCGGCACCACACGCAAGGGTAAGCAGGTGCTCAATCTGAAGGCGCCCGACAAGGCCGCAGCCTTGACCGCGGTCGACGGTGAACTCGCCGCCGCCATCGGCGAGAACCGCAAGATGGTGATCTTCCCGCTCGATCAGGTGCCGGAAATGGGGCGCGGTCGCGGGGTGCGGCTGCAACGCTACAAGGAGAAGGGTTTGTCCGACGTCGCCACCTTCAAGGGCGCCGATGGGCTCACGTGGATCGACAGCGCGGGGCGCAGTTTCACGCTATCTCTCAAGGAACTGGCGAGTTGGCGCGGCGACCGCGGCGCTGCCGGTCGCATCCGGCCCGACCGCTTTCTCACGAATAACAAGTTCAATGCGACGCCGGGCGGCGGCAAGGCGAGCGGTGACGCGGAATAATTCGCCGCCGCCGCCGCCGCGCGGCGGCATTAGCGGCTTAGCTTGCCACGAACAACAGCGAGCGCTCCGACTTTTCCAGTAACGCCGCCGCGGTGTCGCCGAAGAAAAGCTTTTCGCCTGGCCGGCGCGCCACGCCCATGACAACGAGGTTGTGTTTGCCGCGGACGGTTTCCTTCAGGATCGCTTCCTCGGCGGCAATGTCTGCGCGCACTGCGGTGCGTAAGGTTAGCTCGTAGCTTTCGGCCAATGCGACGATGTCTTTGAGGATGGCCTCCTCATATTGGCGCGAGCGTTTTCGCTTGCCGCCCGGGGCGACGTAGAGCGCCGTGAGCGAAGCCTTGCCGGCACGCGCCATGGCGATGGCGACCTCGGCGGCGCGGCGCGATATGTCGGTGCCGTTGACCGGCACCAGCATGTCGAGATTGGCGTGCAGCGGATGGTCGAGGAATTTGTCGCGTGCGTCGGCGACTGCAATCGGGCCTTCAAAACCGGCGGCGAGTTTGGTGATATCGTCGTGGAATTCGTTGCGCCGGGCGACGGTCTTTTCCAGGCCCACGATCATCAGGCCGTAGCCTTTCTTGGCCTCGGCGGCGACCGCCTTGGACGTCGGCGTGGTCTCCACGATGGCGGTGACTGCGAGTTCGCCGTCGGTTTTTTCCTCCGGGTTTTGCCCGCGCTCGGCGTGGCCGGCGAACGTCTTGACGGTGTCGCCGGCAAGCTTGGCCTTTGCCTGCTCGGCCGCGGCGCTCGCTTTTCCGGTCTTCTTGCTGGTTTTGATCTGCATGACGGTGGTCGGCATCCCGCCGCTGCCGGCGATGAGGCCGGCAACGCGCGAGGCAAAGCGCCCGTTGGCGCTTTCGTCGACCGCGAGCAGCAGCCGCTCCAGTTTGGGCACGAAGCCGCGCGCTTCCATCTCCTCGCGCTCCAGTCGCTGCTTTTCGTCCTTACGCAGCGGAATGCGGGACAGCGCCCAGCGCAGGGTCGGTGGCATCACCATAGTAGTGAAGACCGCCATGGCCACGATCATGGTGAATAGGTCATGGCTGAGTGCGCCCATCGACAAGCCGATGGTTGCGACGATCACTTCGGTCGAACCACGGGCGTTCATGCCGGTGCCGAGCGCCAGCGATTCCGGAAACGTGAGGCCACCCAGCTTGCCGCCCAGAAAGGCGCCGCTGAATTTGCCAAGGCTGGCGATGACGATCAGCGCTGCGGTCAGCGCCAAGATCGACGGATCCTTGAGTATGGTGAGATCGGCGCTCAAGCCCGCGGTAGCGAAAAACACCGGCATGAAAAAGGCGATGATCAGCCCGCGCAGTTGCTCGTCAATGTGCCGCGTGAGAATCGGGGATTCGCCGACCAGAATGCCGGCGACAAAGGCGCCGAGCACGGTGTGAACGCCGATCAAGTCGGTTATCGTCGCCATCAGGCCCATGATGAGCAGGATCGCAGTGATCACCGCGAATTCGCTGACGAATGTGTCGTTGACCCAGCGGATGATGCTGGACACCACGCGGCGGCCGACAGTGAAGCTCAGCCCCATGAAGGCGAGGGTGCCGAGGACGCTCTTGGCGATGCTGGGCCCGTCGACATGGCCCTGTAGCGCCAGGCTGAAGATGATGGCGATGATGATCCATCCCACGGTGTCATCGATGATCGCCGAGGCGACAATCACCTGGCCGACGGTGCGCCGTGTGAAATTCATTTCGCGGATCACGGTCGCCACGATCTTCACTGAAGCGATCGAGAGTGCGGTGCCGAGAAACAACGCAGTGATCAGGCGCTTGCTTGGGTCGGGCAAAATGGAGTCCGGCAGCAATTCGCCGAGCGCCACGCCACAGGCAAACGGCACAGCAATTCCGCAGAGGGAAGCCAGAACCGATGCCCGTCCGGTTTGCCGCGCCAGCTTGAGGTCGGTCTCCATTCCGGTGAGCAGCAACAGAAGAAGGATGCCGAATTGCGCGATGCCGTCGAGCATCGCCTTCTGCTCTTTGGCGGCGGGAAATAACGCGTGCTGCCAATCCGGTAAGATCGCGCCGAATAGCGAGGGTCCGAGCATCAGACCGGCGATGAGTTGTCCCATGACCGCCGGCTGCTTGAACCGCAGCAAGACTTCGCCGAGCAGGCGGCCGACCAGGATCAGGGCCACGAGCTGGGCGATGAACAGAAGTTCGGACGGGCTTTTCCCTGGGCCGGTCGCGGCCAAAGCCGGCACTGCCGCCAGCAGCAGCGGTACCACGCAAAGCAGCCCAAAGCGCACCGCAGAACCGATCATGCACGAGCCCCCTTGGCCGCTATTGAACTGCGGCAACCCGGACCGCGGGAGGATAGTTCCGATAGAGATGCGACGGTAAAGCATTTCCAACTAAGCGGTTAGGATTGCCTGGTCAAAAACTGCGCGAACGCCTTCAGCGTTACTTCCGAGACATAATGCTCGATCCCTTCCGCGTCAGCTTCCGCAGCTTCCGCGGGCACGCCTAGAGCCAGCAGAATGTCGACGACGAGCCGGTGTCGCGCGCGCACACGCGCGGCGAGCTTTTGGCCCTCCTCGGTCAAGAACACCCCGCGATAGGGGCGGCCGGTCGCCAGCCCGTCGCGCTTGAGCCGGGCAATGGTTTTGATGGCGGTGGCATGGGATACGCCGAGGCGGCGAGCGACGTCGGTCGGGCGCGCCTCACCGTTCGTGTTCAACAAGTCGGCTATCAACTCGACATAATCCTCAAGCAAGGCGCCTGATTGCGCCGACCGGGTCTTGCCGAAACGCCGCGCCTGCGTGATTTCGGCCGGCAACTTGACCGCTTTGTCCCCCGTCTTCTTCTTCACCGCCGGCTGCATGGTGCCTCCCACAAACCTCCAACGATCACGAAACCTAGTCTTCGCACCGCTTGCGACCACACGCAATATCAAACTGTTGCAACGGCTACAATCTGTGCGTTGACTTCCTCAAGAGAGCGCCTATTTTGAAGTGTAGCCAGGGCTACATTTTTGCGCCGATGCTGGAGCGGCTGATGGCATGAGCGGACTGCGTCGCGGGTCTCTGACCGACCGCACGGTGGTGGCGGCGCAGGCCATTCTGAGTGGCCAGAGCCGGGGGCCGGCGGCTTATTTCGCCTTTGCCGGACCGGCGGTCGTCGCCTCGATCGCCTACATGGACCCGGGCAATTTCGCTACCAACATCCAGGCCGGCGCGAGATACGGCTACACCCTGCTGTGGGTCGTGCTGCTGGCCAATTTGATCGCCATGCTGTTCCAGGCGCTGTCGGCCAAGCTCGGCATCGTCACCGGCCGCAACCTCGCGGAAATGTGCCGCGACCAATTTCCTAGGCCGGTGGTCCTGGCCATGTGGGTGGTGAGCGAAATCGCCGCCATGGCCACCGACCTCGCCGAATTTCTTGGCGGCGCGATCGGCCTCGCGCTTCTGTTCAAGATGCCGCTGATCGCCGGCATGGGAGTCACCGCGATTATTACCTACGCCATCCTGATGGTGGAGAGCCGCGGCTTCCGCCCGGTCGAGCTGATCATCGGCGGATTGGTCGCCATCATTGGGCTTTGCTACCTGATCGAGATGTTCATCGCGCCGGTCGATTGGGGCGCGGCGGCATTTCATTCGGTCGTGCCGGAAATGCCCGACGCCGAAGCGCTGCTGATCTCGGTCGGTATCATCGGCGCCACCGTCATGCCGCACGCGGTCTATCTGCATTCGGGCCTCACGCAGGCGCGCACGCCCGGCCGCGACGAGCACCAGCGGCGGCTCCTCGTGCGCATCTCCAACCATGAAGTAGTGATTGCGCTGGCGGTCGCCGGCCTCGTCAACATGGCGATGGTGATGATGGCATCGGGCGCCTTCCATGCCGGGCATCCGGACGTCGCCGAGATTGAAACCGCTTACCACACGCTGGCGCCGCTGCTAGGCATCGGCGCGGCTGGCATTTTCCTGCTTTCGCTGATCGCTTCAGGCGTCTCGAGCTCGGTGGTGGGCACCATGGCCGGGCAGATGATCATGCAGGGCTTTGTCGGCTTCCGCATTCCGATCTGGCTGCGGCGCGTGATCACCATGGTGCCGGCCTTCGTGGTGGTGGCCTATGGCGTCAATGCTACGCAGGCGCTGGTGGTGAGCCAGGTGATCCTGTCGATCGCGCTGCCGCTGCCAATGATCGCGCTGCTGATGTTTACCGGCCGCGCCGATATTATGGGGAAATTCGTCAACGACCGGATCACTCGCCTCGCGGCTGGTGTGGCAACCGCGTTGGTGCTGGTGCTCAACGCGTTCCTGATCGTGCAGACGCTGGGCGTGCCGATCCCGGGGCTGCACTAAGACTATTTTTCCACGCGGCTCCAGCCCGAGGACAGCAGCCGTTCCTGCGGCAAGAAACGGCCCTTGTAGTCCATCTTGCGCGACCCCGGCACCCAATAGCCGAGATAGACGTAATGGAGGCCCATGGCCTTGGCGCGCGCGATGTGGTCGAGAATCATCAGCGTGCCGAGCGAACGCTCGCCGGCATCTGGATCGAAGAACGAATAGACCATCGATAGCCCGTCGGAGAGCACGTCAGTGAGCGCCACCGCCAGCAGCCGCCCGGCGCCGCGGCCGTTGATGCCGGTGTCGGGCCCGCGCCGGCGGTATTCGACCAGCCGCGTATCGACATGGCTGTCCTCGATCATCATGGCGTAGTCGAGCACGGTCATGTCGGCCATGCCGCCGTCGCGGTGGCGGGTATCGAGGTAGGCGCGGAATACCGAATATTGCTCGGAAGTCGGCGCCGGCGTGCGCATGTCGCCGACCACATCGGCATTGCGTTCGGCGATGCGGCGCATGTTGCGAGACGGGGCGAAATCCGCCGCCACCACCCGCACTGAGACACAGGCGCGGCAGCTCTCGCAGGCCGGCCTATAGGCGATCGACTGGCTGCGGCGGAAGCCGCCATGGGTGAGCAGGTCGTTAAGCTCGCCCGCGCGCTGACCCACCAAATGCGTAAAGACCTTGCGCTCCTCCTTGCCCTCCAGATAGGGGCAGGGTGAGGGCGCCGTCAGGTAAAATTGCGGGGTGTCGCGGGAATGCTGGGTCACTTATGCCAAGCCGTTTCAATCGTCCTTTTGCAGCCCCTTATAGCATCGCGCGCCATAAGCCGCCCGTCAAAGTCCCTTTAGCCTCGGGCGCCTGCCATTCCGGCGCGCAACATGGCCGCCCGCCGCGAATTGTTAATGACCACGGTGCCGAGCACCATATCGTGCAACAGCCGGCGGCGTTCGTTGAAGAAAGGCACCAACAGGACGAACGGCGTAAAGAACGAGACCGATAGCCAGAACGCGATGGCGTGCACGGCGCCGAGCACGAAATAGGCTGGCGCGCCGTACCAGGTGCGCATTTCAAGGTCCATCAGGCGCATGCCGATGGTTGCCGATGCTGGGCCGCCAAGCGTGCCGCCGAAATAGAGCAACGCCCATATGACCGTTG
>JBOHII010000399.1:0-2990 GCA_050725955.1 Pseudolabrys sp.
ATTGGAGGGCGTGCCGCCGAACATATCGGTGAGGATGGCGACCCCGTCGCCGCTGTCCACCCGCTTGACCGCATCGAGGATATTCTTGCGGCACTGCTCGACGTCATCGTCGGGGCCGATGGTAACCGCCTCGATCTGGCGCTGGGGGGCGACCACATGCTCCAGCGCTGAGCGGAACTCGATGGCGAGCCGCCCGTGGGTCACAAGTACGAGGCCGATCATCCCAAACTCCTCGCGGGCGCTACGTTGCGCCGCACGAATGGGCGCGCATTGAGGCCCATTCGAAGGCCCGTTGCAAGGGCTTCCTTCGCTATATAAGCGCTCTGTTGCACTGCGAAAAGATGGGGCCAAAGGGGGCTCGCAAGTGTCCGTATTCGGCGGCGGCGATCCTAGGCCGGTTATGGTTAATTTTTCTCAACCTGAGGGACGGTGGGGTTAGCCCAGGTTTAGGCACAAGGTCAATCGCCGGCTGGGGGTGCCCGCAGAAAAGCCAACACCATGGGCAGGGCCGGCCGCCCACCTGCGACGGCAAGCCGCGGCAAGATGACCCCCTCAATCACCGCATTTCCGGCCTCCGGGGCCGGCAACCGAGCCGCGTCCACGGCCGTCAGATCGACGACCAGGCCGGCCGCCGCCACCGGTTCGTAAGGCAAACGCCTGATGCCAAGACCGCGGATTTCGAGCATTCCGGCGAGTGCCGGGGCCGGGCGCACCAGCAGGCAGCCGCCGGCAGCTTGCACATGGACGCGGTCGTCGCCGACCAGCCGCGTGAAGGGCAGGGTGCTTTGCAACAAATCCCAGACCAGCCGCGATTTGCCTGAGCCGGCGGTGCCTCGGATCAGCGCCGCCTTCGGCCCAATCAGCACCGCGCAGGCGTGGATGGTTATCGCGTCGACGGACATCAAACCGCTGGCAGGCGCACAATGAAACGGGCGCCGAGCACGCTCGGCTCACCGCCGGCAGTGGCGACGCTGGTGCGGTTTTCGACCCGGACGCTGCCGCCGTGGGCTTCGACGATCTGCTTGCTGATCGACAGGCCTAAGCCGGAATTCTGTCCGAAGCCCTGATGCGGCCGGTCAGTGTAGAAGCGCTCGAAGATTTTATCCAGGGCTTCGGGGCCGATGCCGGGACCGTCATCGTCGACCACAATCTCAATCGCGTTCTTGAGCCGGCGGCAGGTGACGCGCACGCCGCCGCCCGGCGGCGAGAATGAGCGCGCATTGTCGATGAGATTGCTGACCACCTGGCCGAGCCGCGAGTCGTGGCCCGGTATCTTGAAATCCGCCGGCTTGCCGCCCTCGAAGGCAAGCGTCACGTCGACGTCGTAGGTGCGCACCTCGTTGGCGGCGGCCACCAGCGCCTCAAGCAGCCTGGCGAAATCGACCTGCGCGGCCTCCTGCCGCTGCAGTTCGGCGTCGAGCCGGCTGGCGTCGGAAATATCCGAGATCAGGCGGTCGAGCCGCTTGACGTCGTGCTGGATCACTTCGAGCAGCCGGCGGCGGCTGTCGTCGGTCTTGACCAGCGGCAACGTTTCCACAGCCGAGCGCAGCGACGTGAGCGGATTGCGCAATTCGTGCGCGACGTCGGCGGCGAAGCTTTCGATTGCCTCGATCCGGGTATAGAGCGCGTTGGTCATTTCGCGCAGCGCGCCGGACAGGTCGCCGATTTCATCGCGCCGGCGGGTGAAATCGGGAATCTCGACACGGCTGCGGATGCGCCGGCGCACGCGCTCGGCGCCGTCGGCAAGTCTGCGGACCGGTCCGGCAATGGTGCCGGCGAGCAGCATTGAGAGCACCACCATGACGCCGGCGGCGACCAGAAACACCTTGACGATGGCGAGCCGTTCCGCCTCCACCATGTCGTCAATGTCGGCGCCTTGCGTCGAGAGCATCAGCGCGCCGCGCACCGCGCGGAAACGCTGCACCGGCACCGCTACCGAGACGATCACTTCGCCGCGGTCGTTGACCCGCACCATGCTGGCGTGCAGCCCGTCGAGCGCCTGCTCGACTTCCGGATAGCCTTTGCCGTTCTCCGGCCCGAGCTCCTTGTAGAGCGGCAGGTCGCCGCGCCCGAACCAGCGGCGCATGGCGATGAAGGTGCGCTCCATGATGCCGGGATTTTCCGCGTCGGGCGGCGGCAGGTCGAAGCGCAATACGTCGCCGCGGCCGTACAGGTTGCGGCTGTCGAGGATCAGCACGCCGTCGCGGTCGTAGATGCGCGCGCGCGTCTTGGTTGGCGACACGAGGCGGCGCAGCACCGGCGCCACGCGTTCGGGATTGATTGGGAATTCGATGCCGGATTGGCCTTCGTCGGCGGGCCCGTAGCTTTCGCCCGCCTGCAATTCCAACAGCCGCTCCGGGTCGATGGTGACGGCATCGCTTTCGACCGTTGCCGACGCGGCGATCGCGCCGGCGATGATTTCGCTCTGCACCAGCAGACTTTGCACGCGCGCGTCGATCAGCCCGGCGCGGAATTGCGAGAGATAGAGCACGCCGGCGACCAGCGCGACCAAGCCGGTGAGATTGAGAAAGACGATGCGACGGGTGAGACTGGAAAAACTCTGCGAGACGAAAAACGCCCAGGCCGAGCGCAGCGGCCGCCGCATCGCCCCGAAACGCTTGCGCTCACGGCGCGGCGCGTCGTCGCCGGGCTTTTTGGGTTCGGCGTTTTGCGCCGGGATTTCAGCGGTTCGATCGAGCACGTCGTTTCATCCGGACGGGTCGATGTGATTTTACCGCAAGCCGGGACGCTATGTCAGGCCACTCGAACGCCCGCAGTATTAACGATGCGTCATGTTTCCTTGAAGCGATAGCCGACGCCGTACAGCGTTTCGATCATCTCGAAGTCGTCGTCCACCACTTTGAATTTCTTGCGCAGCCGCTTGATGTGGCTATCGATGGTGCGGTCGTCGACGTAAACTTGGTCGTCGTAGGCGGCATCCATCAGCGCGTTGCGGCTCTTCACCACCCCTGGGCGGGTGGCGAGCGCCT
>JBOHII010000400.1:0-2642 GCA_050725955.1 Pseudolabrys sp.
ATCGAGGCCTGCGGAGGCCGGCTCGTCGCGCGCACTGCCGAAGCGTTGGCCAGCATGCTGGAAATCCGCGGCCTCGGCATCCGGCGGCTGTCCTGTGAGCCGATAGCTGTCGTTGGATTAGTGATCGATTTAGCCGCCGCGGATGCAGAGCGGTACCCGGCTGCGGAAACCCAGACAGCCAGCATTCATGGGATTATGCTGCCGCGGCTTGCGGTCGCACCCGGCCAGCCACCCTTAGACATGGTGCTGGCGTACCTAGGCACTAGTCCAGCGGCCAATTTGACCTTGGCCGGCCATCTGCGCTAACCCCGCGCTCCCGCGACCCGGTTGAAATAATTAACCATAGAAGGCCTAGGATCGCGATTGCCGGGAACGTATACGTCAGAGCACGCCCTTTGGCCCCACATTTTCGCAGTGCAGCAGAGCGCTTATATAGCGAGGCAAGCCCTTGCAACGGGCATTCGAATGGGCCTGAATGCGCGCCCATTCGTGCGGTGCAGCACAATCGCGCCCGCGAGGAGTTCGGGATGATCGGCCTCGTACTTGTAACTCATGGGCGGCTCGCCATCGAGTTCCGCTCAGCGCTGGAGCATGTGGTCGGCCCCCAGCGCCAGATCGAGGCGGTTACGATCGGCCCCGACGACGACGTCGAGCAATGCCGCAAGAATATTCTCGATGCGGTCAAGCGGGTGGACAGCGGCGACGGGGTCGCCATCCTCACCGATATGTTCGGCGGCACGCCCTCCAATCTCGCCATTTCCGTGATGAGCCAGCCCAAGGTCGAAGTGTTGGCCGGCATTAATCTGCCCATGCTGATCAAGCTCGCCAAAGTGCGCGAAACCTGCCCGCTCGAACAGGCGGTGACCGCCGCCCAGGAAGCCGGCCGCAAATACTGCACGATCGCCAGCCGGGTCCTCACCGGTAAATGAGCGACCCCGCTCAAGCGGGTGGCACTCCCCCCCGCGATAGTTCCGCCCCCGTCGAGCGCGATATCGAGATCGTCAACAAGAAGGGTCTGCACGCCCGCGCCTCGGCCAAATTCGTGCAATGCGCCGAACAATTCGATGCGGTCATCACCGTCACCCGCGGCAGCGAAAGCGTCGGCGGCACCTCGATCATGGGCCTGATGATGCTGGCGGCCGGCGCCGGCATCACCATCAACATCAGCGCCACCGGCAACGAAGCGCGCGAGGCGGTCGACGCCCTCTGCGCGCTGGTCGCGAGCCGGTTCGGGGAAGAGGATTAGGCAGATTCCGTCATTCCGGGGCGCGGCCTTTTGGCCGCGAGCCCGGAATCCATATCCCCGGCGTTGCGGATTATGGATTCCGGGCCCGCCCCTTCGAGGGCGTCCCGGAATGACAAAAACCTACATAAAGAAATCTTTATATATGCATTGCAGGGCCGGCTACGGCCTGTTATAGCCACCGCCAGCCGATCGAGCCCATTTCACGCGTGCCGCATAGGACCGTCATGACCGCTTCCGCCAAGCCGAAAGCTGCCTCCGCCACCGATTACATCGTCAAGGACATTTCGCTCGCCGAGTTCGGCCGCAAGGAAATCTCGCTCGCCGAAACCGAGATGCCCGGCCTGATGGCCACGCGCGAGGAATACGGCCCGAAGCAGCCGCTGAAGGGCGCGCGCATCGCCGGCTCCTTGCACATGACCATCCAGACCGCGGTGCTGATCGAGACGCTCACCGCCCTCGGCGCCGACGTGCGCTGGGTGTCGTGCAACATCTATTCGACGCAGGACCATGCCGCGGCCGCGATCGCGGCCGCCGGCGTTCCGGTGTTCGCGGTCAAGGGCGAGAGCCTGAAGGACTATTGGGACTACACCGCCAAGCTGTTCGAATGGCACGGCGCAAAGCCTGGTGAAATCCTGACGCCCAATATGATCCTCGACGATGGCGGCGACGCCACCATGTTCGTGCACCAGGGCCTGCGCGCCGAGCACGGCGACACCATGTTCCTCGACCAGCACAACTCAGAAGAAGAGGAAGTCTTCTTCGGTCTCATCAAGCGGCTGCTCAAGGAAAAGCCGAAGGGCTGGTTCGCCGAGCTCGCCAAAAACATCAAAGGCGTCTCGGAAGAGACCACCACCGGCGTGCACCGGCTCTACGACATGCAGAAAGCCGGCACCCTGCTGTTCCCGGCGATCAACGTCAACGACAGCGTCACCAAGTCTAAATTCGACAATCTCTACGGCTGCCGTGAATCGCTGGTCGACGGCATCCGCCGCGGCACCGACGTGATGATGTCCGGCAAGATCGCGATGGTCGCGGGCTTCGGCGACGTCGGCAAGGGTTCGGCCGCGTCACTACGCCAGGCCGGCTGCCGCGTCATGGTCTCAGAGGTCGATCCGATCTGCGCGCTGCAGGCGGCGATGGAGGGCTACGAAGTCGTCACCATGGACGACGCGGCTCCGCGCGCCGATATTTTCGTCACCGCGACCGGCAATGTGGACGTCATCACCATCGAGCACATGCGCAAGATGAAGGACCGCGCCGTGGTCTGCAATATCGGCCATTTCGACAGCGAGATTCAGGTGGCGGCGCTGAAGAACCTGAAGTGGAACAACATCAAGCCGCAGGTGGACGAGATCGCCTTCCCCGACGGCCACCGCATCGTCCTGCTGTCCGAGGG
>JBOHII010000401.1:0-5034 GCA_050725955.1 Pseudolabrys sp.
GAGCCGTTCGAGCTCGGCGCGGTAGATGATGTCGCCGGCGGTGCGCGATGAAAACAGCAATGTCGCCGGCACCGGGCTCGTCGCGGCCGCGCGCTGGCGCAGCATGGCCATCAGCGGGACGATGCCGGAGCCCCCGGCAACGAGGAACAGCGGTCCATCGAGCGCCGGCGTCCATACGAAGTAGCCGCCGATGGGACCGCGCAATTCAAACCTGTCGCCGGCTCGCGCCTCGCCGGCAAGATAGGGCGAGACTTCGCCCTCGCCGATGCGTTCGACGGTGAGCGTCACGCCGGCCGCCTGCGGCGCCGAGGCGATCGAATAGCTGCGCTGGGCCCGGTAGCCGTCCTCGGCGGTGAGCCGCACATCGACGTGTTGGCCGGCGCGGTGGCCGGGCCAGTCCGGCACATCCAACACCAAAGAGCGCACGCGCGGCGTCTCCTCGATGACCTCACGCACGCTCGCCGTCATCCATTGCAGGCGCGCCGGTTGGGGCCGCGCCGCGACCTCAATCCCCCGCATAACGCTGCTCGCGCCACGGATCGCCATAGATGTGATAGCCGAGCTCTTCCCAGAAGCCGGGCTGCTCGACGTCGATGAATTGCAACCGACGCACCCATTTCGCGCTTTTCCAGAAATAGAGATGCGGCACCAGCAGACGCGCCGGTCCGCCGTGTTCGGGATCGAGCGGCTCACCGCCGAATTGCGTGGCGATCATACCCTTGCCGTCCACCAGATCCTCGGCCGGCACATTGGCGGTGTAGCCGCCCTCGCAATGGGCGAGCACGAAGGAAGCCGGCGGCTCGCTCAAGCCCGCGGCTTCCAGCAGTGTGTCGATGGAAACGCCGCGCCAATGGGTGTCGAATTTCGACCAGGTGGTGACGCAATGGATGTCGACCGTCAGCTCGGTCTGCGGCAGCGCGTTGAACTCGATCCAGTTCCATTCGCCGACCGGACTATCGCCGTCGTCGAGCGAAAAGCGCCAGTTCTTGAGGTCGGCATCCGGCGTCGGTCCGGCCGAGAGTACGGGAAAGTCGGATACCAGATGCTGGCCGGGCGGCACGCGCGCGCTTTGCGCGCCGCCTTTACGCCCGTGAAAGCCGCGCGAAATCGGAGGTTCACTCATGACAAACCGCATGCTGTTTTGCCCGAGTTTCGGTCGGCAGCAAGACGAGCGCAATACGCCTGTAAGCGGCCCATACACGTCAAATTAACCGGGAGAACCTTCAATCCCGCCATGGCGCAAGGGGTCAAACGCTTCCGGTTTCTCGACGGCTTGCGCGGCTGGGCGGCGTTCTCCGTTCTGATCTATCACATTTTCATCGATGGCCTGCCGCCCAACAGCTTTATGGCTGACCGCGCGCAGTGGTCGAAGGCCTTCCTGCTCAACGGCACGCTGGCGGTGTGCATTTTCTTTGTGGTGTCCGGTTTCTCGCTGTCGATCCGTTATCTGGAAACCGGCGAGGCGCGCGGCCTGGCGCGCATCGCAGCCGGGCGCTACCTGCGGCTAGCGATCCCGATTTTCGCGATCTGCGCGATTGCCTACCTGCTGATGATGTCCGGCGCGATCGGTCCCGCGTACTCGCGCCCCGTCCCGCTCGACAATTATTTGACCTTCATGCCGTCGCTGCAAAGCCTGTTCGGCTTCGGCCTGTTCAAAGTGTTCTTCGCCTATTCGAGCGCCGAGACCTACGATCCGCCGCTCTGGACCATGTCGTATGAATTCTTCGGATCGCTCATGGTGTTCATCATCCTCGCCGCGCTACGCGGCTGGCATGCGCGCACAGTCTTGTTTGCCGCTCTATTTCTAACGCTGACGCTCTGGCAGGGTTTTTTCGCGCTGTTCGTCGGCGGCATCCTGATCGCCGACCTGTTTGCCAAGCTGAGCGATGCGCCGTCCAGCAAGCGTTATGGCGCGGCGCTCTGCCTATGCGGCATGATCTTAGGCCTGTCGCTGGCGGCCTGGTTCAACGCGGTCTATATCGCGGTCGCCATGCTGTTGGTGGCCGGTGTTGCCTTCTGCGGGCCGATCCGGGCGCTGTTTGAGAACCGTTTGAGCGATTTTCTCGGCTGGATGTCATATCCGCTCTATCTGGTGCAGGCGCCGGTCGTATACGCCTTCTCGGTGAACGCACTCCGTTATCTCACCGGGTACGGCATCGCGGACGAGCCCGCGCGCTGGATGGTTGGCGCGGCCACCGTTCCGGTCGCGATCCTGTGCGCGATCGCGTTCTGCCCGGTCAACGATCTGGCGGTCAAGCTGTCGCGTAAATTCGGCGCCAGTTTTGTCGGCCTGTTCGATCGCGCCGTTCAGCGGTTGGCGTGACTCCAGGGCGCGACGCGGCGCTCGATCCATTTGAGCCCCGAGGTCAGCGACACCCCGAGCACCATCAATACGATGACGGGCACGAAAGTCTTGTCCATCTCGAAGTTATTGGCATAGCGCGTGACCATGAAGCCGAGGCCGGAGATGGTGGTGTAGAATTCGGCAATGATCATACCGACCAGGCCGCGACCGATCGCGAGCCGCACGCCGGCGGCGATATAGGGCACCGCGAATGGCAACAGCACGTCCTGCCACATGCTCCATTCGGTGGAACGGAACGAGCGCGCTACCTCGAGCATGTTCTTGTCGCATTCGCGCACGCCCTGGTAGGTGTTGATCAGGATAGGAAACACCGCGAACAGAAACACCACGATGACCTTGGCCTTGAGATAAATGCCGAACCACAGCACCAGGATCGGAACCAGCGCCACCAGGGGCGTGGCGTAAAGGGCATTGATCGGCAGATCGAGCGCCCAGTCGAGCCAGCGCACGCGCGCCATCGCCACCGCCAGCGGAATGCCGACGACAATGGCTGCGGCCAAGCCGTAGATCATGACTTCCAGGCTTTGCCCCAGATAATACGGCAGATCGCCGGAGGCGGTCAGCTCGTAGAAGGCGACCGCGATCTTCGAAGGGTAGGAAAAGAAGATCGGACTGATGAACGGCCCGACGATTTCCCAAACGAGCAAGATCAGGATGACGAAGCCGTAGCGAAACAGCGCCCTATGCTCCCACCACGGCAACTTCTTGACTTGCACGTCCGTGGGGGTCGGCGCTTTAACCGTGAGCGCGCCGGGCTGAACCTCGTTGGCGATGCTCATCGAATATTCTCCTCCGTGCCTTCGCCCGCGCGGTGCGCCTTCGGCCGCGGCGGCGGACGCCCGCTCGCATAGCGGCGCCCGCCCGCGCTGTACTTTATCCGACGGTTAGAATGCCGCCGTCGGGCAAACCGGCCCTTTCCATTCGCCGAGTTTCGCGATTGCCTTTTTCGCGAACGAGGTATCGACGATATCGTCGTATTTCGGCTTCTTGCCCGCGGGAATATTACCGACCTTGGTCATCAGATTTGCGGTGAAGTTGACGCGTTCCGGCGAGAGGCCGGTGTTGGCGTCCCAGATGCAGGCCTTAACCAGCAGGTCGTAGGTCTCCTCAATGATCTTTTCCGGATAGCCGGTGTGCTTCACCAAGATCGGCAGCACTTTCGCTTTGTCGGTGTACAACAGGCGGGTCGCTTCGATGTTGGCGTTGACGAAGGCCTGCAACTGAGCCGGCTTGTCCTTGATCGTCTTCTCGGTCACCGCCGCGACCGTGTAGAGCGTCTTCGGCTGCATCTCCCACATGCGCGCGATCGGGTGCAGGCTGGGTACCTTGGATTTGGCAAACATTTCCTGCTCGACATGCAGGATTGCGGTATCGACCTGGTCTGCCACCAGCGCCGGCACGTCCTCGGTCGCGATGGTGACGAAGTTAACGTCCTTGGGATCGATCTTTGCGGCGCGCAGCACGCTGCGGCTCAAAATATCGGCAAAACCGCCGGGCTGCTGAATGCCGATGCGCTTACCCTTGAGGTCGGCCATGGACTTGACGTTGTCGCGCACCACCATCGAAGCTTCGAACTTGTCCGAATTCGCCAGAATGTCCCGGGTCGGCGAGCCTTTGGCGCGGCCGACGATCGAGAGTGCGCCCGGCGACATGCCGACATCGAGATCGCCGGCCAGCATAGCGCGGAACACTTTGACGCCGCCGTCGAGCGAGACGATCTTTACGGTGATGCCTTCTTTCTTATAAAGCCCGAGGTCCTGGGCAATGATCACCGGCATATGCACCACATTGGGCGGGCTAGTCGGGATGCCGATGACCAGGTCTTCGGCATTGGCCGCGCACGGCAGCAAGAGCGCGGCGGCGGCCATCGCAACCAGAGTCGGAATAAGCTTGCGCATGTGAATCCTCCCAGGATCGCTTTTAACCCTGTCCGCACTCACGACACCGGACAGATCGCGGGCTTTCCCGCATAAGCTGCGATATTGCACGATTATAGCTGTAATAACAACGAACCCGGCCTGCCTAATCCCGCCGCTGCTTCACCAAGCGCGTCTCCGGCGAACCGGCTTTGACCGCATCGCAGCGCGATGGCTAACTGCCGGCCGGAAAACGCGTGCAAATGCAACTATGTCAAAATTCGTCGTCGAATTCGGCAATGCCGGCAAGCCGCCGGAACCCGACGGCCGGCTGGACGGCCCGGCCTTCCACCGCAACCACGACGCCATCTGGTCGGCGATGGCCGGTTTCTTAGGCAAACACACCGGCGACGTGCTCGAGATCGGCAGTGGCACCGGGCAACACGCCGTCGCGTTCGCGGAGCGATCGCCGCACCTCGCCTGGTGGCCGAGCGACATTTACCCATCGCATCTCGCCAGCATCGAAGCTTGGCGCAGCCATGCAGGTCTTTCCAATCTGCGGGCGCCGCAACGCATCGACTTGACAGAGGCCGATTGGGCCGCCGAGGTGCAAGGACCGTCCGCCGGCGCGCACGCCGCCGTGCTCTGCATCAATGTGCTGCACATCGCGCCCTGGCCGGTAGCGGAAAATCTGCTCGCCGGCGCCGCACGCCTGTTGCGGCCAGGCGGGCGGCTGTTCGTCTACGGCCCATTCATGCGCGACGGCGCGCATACGGCGCCGAGCAATGCCGAGTTCGATGCGAGCCTGCGCGC
>JBOHII010000402.1:0-3120 GCA_050725955.1 Pseudolabrys sp.
AGCAAAGTGAGCAACGCGCGATCGTAGACCGTGAGGTATCCGACCATCCGTTTCTGGTTGAGCGTGGTCCAGGGGTTGCGCTGGTCGTGGTTCGACAGGCCGAAAGCGTGCAGCAGTTCGTGATAGGCGCAGTCGAGGAAGACGTTGTCGCCTTTGTCGACGATGACGAAACTGACCGCGCGCACGATGCCGCCGCCGCTACTCGATTTCACGCTGGTCATGCATTGCGGGTCGGTGCGCGCGACGAACGTGTGTGTGATCTTGATGCCGAAAGCGGCTTCCAGCGCCGATTTGAAATTCTTCTCGTCGATCAACCGCACCTCGACGTCGGCGCCGGCCGGGTCGGCCGCGATGCTCAGGTGCAGGTTAGGAACCTTATGGGCGTATTCCTTGAGCACGCGCCGCATCGCCGCGGCGCGATCAACGCTGCCTTCGGCGACGATGGCGGCGCGGATCGGACGGTCGAAGCGGCGAATGCCCTTCGGCCGTTTGCCGACCAGCAGATCGGAACCGAAGGCGAGTGCGAGAAAGCCGCGCATCAATTCGGCGGTTGAAAAACGCGTATATTGCGGCGGCGCGCCTTTGAACGAGCCGGGCGGCGCCGGCTCTCTGCCCGATGCGGCAAGCGCCGCCGTCAACATTGAAATCGACAAAGCAATCGCGGCGAACGCTCGCTTCATTTTGCATCAGGGCTGGCGGCGCAGGCGCACCAGGCCTTCCTGCGCCACCGAGGCGACCAGCGTTCCGTCGCGGGTGAATATAAGTCCGCGCGAGAAGCCACGTGAGCCGTGTAGATTGGGCGTGTCCTGCGCGTAAAGCAGCCAGTCGTCGGCGCGGAACGGCCGATGCAGCCACAGCGCATGATCGAGGCTGGCGGCCATGAATTCCTTTTCGAACAGCGTGCGCCCGTGCGGAATGAGCGCGGTATCGAGCAGCGTCATGTCGGAGGCGTAGGCCAGCACGCATTGATGGATGGCCGGATCGTCCGGCAGGCGACCGGTGGTCTTGATCCACAGGTGAAATTTGCCGTCGGGATATTTCTTGCCGAGGTAGCGTTCGAACTCGACCGGCCGCAGCTCGATCGGCCGTTCGCGCTCGTAATAGCGCCGCACCGAATCGGGCATGCTAGGGAGGATTTTGTCCCGCACCTCGGCTTCGCTCGGCAATTTATCCGGCGGCGGCACGTCCGGCATTTTTGCCTGATGGTCGAGACCGGGCTCGTCCGTGTGGAACGACACCAGCATGGAGAAGATCGGGTGGCCGTGCTGGCGCGCGGTGACGCGCCTTGTGGTGAAGCTGCCGCCGTCGCGGATGCGGTCGACGTCATAGATGATCGGCACCTTGGGATCGCCCGGCAGCAGGAAATAGGCGTGCATGGAATGCGGCGGACGGCTCGCGTCCACGGTGCGCACCGCGGCGACCAGCGCCTGGCCGATCACCTGGCCGCCGAATACGCGCTGCCAGCCCACCTGCGGTGAGCGGCCGCGGAACAGATTGACCTCGAGCGGCTCGAGATCGAGTAAAGTAAGCAGGTCCTGGACGGCAGTGGTCATGGGCGAGGGGCTCAAGTGGCGGCCAGATCGTCGGCACAACCTGCTATGCTTGGGGCCGTTTTACAAGGAAACCGGATGGCGAAAGACGCAGGCCATACCCGCAAAACCGATCTGGCGATCGGCGGGGCGGGCTTTGCCGGGCTGGCGCTGGCCATCGCGCTGCGCCAGGCGCTGGGCGATACATTCAGAGTGACGGTGGTCGATCCGGCGCTGGCGGCAGCGACATCCAAGGACCCGCGCGCCTCGGCGATCGCGGCGGCGGCGCGCCGGCTGTTCGAGGCAATCGACGTCTGGGACGCGGTCGCCGACAAGGCGCAGCCGATCCTCGACATGGTGGTGACCGACTCGAAGCTCGACGACGCGGTGCGGCCGACCTTCCTCACCTTCGGCGGCGACGTGGAGGAAGGCGAGCCGTTCGCGCATATGATCGAGAACCGGCACTTGGTCGATGTGCTGGTCGACAAGGGAAAATCGCTGGGCATCGATTTGCGAAGCGGCGCTGTCGGCGGCTTCGCGCTGTCGGCGAACGCGATCGACGTTGCGCTCGCCGGCGGCGAAACGATTTCCGCGCGGCTCTTGGTCGGCGCCGACGGCGCGCGCTCGAAAATCCGCGAGCAGGCCGGCATCGTCAGCCATGGCTGGAACTACGATCAGGCGGCCATCGTCACCACGGTGGCGCATGAGCGCGCGCATCACGGCCGCGCCGAGGAGCATTTTTTGCCGGCGGGACCGTTTGCGATTTTGCCGCTGACCGGAAATCGCTCGTCGATCGTGTGGACCGAAGAAAAGCGCGAGGCCGAGCGCATCGTCGCGCTGCCCGATGATGATTTCCATGCCGAACTGGAGAAGCGTTTCGGCCTACATCTCGGCGAGCTTAAGGCGATCGGCGCGCGCCGCGCCTTTCCGCTCGGGCTGTTCACCGCGCGCTCCTTCATCGCCGAACGGCTCGCGCTGATCGGCGATGCCGCGCACATCATTCATCCAATCGCCGGGCAGGGACTTAATATGGGCCTGCGCGATGTGGCGGCGCTGGCCGAGGCGATCGCCGATGCCGCGCGCCTCGGCCTCGATATCGGCGCCGCCGACGTATTGGAGCGCTACCAGCGCTGGCGTCGCTTCGACACCATGACCATGGGCGTCGCCACGGATGGATTGAATAAATTGTTCTCCAACAGGTCCGACGTGCTGCGGCTCGCGCGCGATGTCGGCCTCGGCCTCGTCGAGCGTCTGCCGGCGCTCAAGCGCGTGTTCATCCGCGAGGCCGCGGGCTTTACCGGCGATGTGCCGAAGCTGCTGCGCGGCGAGGCGTTGTAATTGTTTTTTGTCGTCCCGGCCGAGCGCGAGCGAGGGCCGGGACCCATACTCCGCAGCCTATCGATAGTGCACAGCGTGTGGGTCCCCGCCTTCGCGGGAACGACGTGCTAGGACAGCGGCACGCTACCGACGTGATCCTGGAACGCCTTGCGCTTGGAAATCGCGTCGTACCAGCGGTCGAGATTGGGTGTGGCCGGCCGGTCGGGCACCAGCTGCCGGTAGCGGTAGCACATCACGCCGACCGGGATGTCGC
>JBOHII010000403.1:0-4111 GCA_050725955.1 Pseudolabrys sp.
ATGACATGCAGTTGATCACCCTCTTTCAACTTGAGACGGGCGAGCAAATCTTTTGGCAAAATGAGACCGACCGAATTGCCAATCTTCTTGATCCTGAGAACGTCATTTTGGGTCTTAGCGCTCGGGATGGGCTTATTCATCGAAATCTCCTGTGTTATACAGAATGTATAACACCAAGCTGTATAATTCAACGGAATTTCACTTGGCTTCGGGAATACCTGTACGTTCAATAGCTTACCCCTATGATTTATTGTGCCGTGTCGAGCGCCTCCAGCTCATCGATCAGCCGCGCGATGACGTTTAAGCCCCCGTCCCAAAATTTCGGGTCGCGCGCGTCGAGCCCGAACGGCGCCAGCAATTCGGTGTGATGCTTGGTGCCGCCGGCCGCGAGCATGGCGAGATAACGCTCGGCAAAGCCCGATGCCGATTGCTCGTAAACCGCATAAAGCGAATTCACCAGGCAATCGCCGAAAGCATAGGCATAGACATAGAACGGCGAATGGATGAAATGCGGGATGTAGCTCCAGCAGGGTTCGTAGCCGGCCTTGAGTTCGATCGCCGGGCCCAGGCTCTCGCTCTGCACCGACATCCAGAGTTCACAGATCTTGTCGGAAGTGAGTTCGCCGTTGCGGCGCTCCAGGTGCAGCTTGCGCTCGAATGAGTAGAACGCGATTTGCCGCACCACGGTGTTGATCATGTCCTCGACCTTGGCGGCGAGCATGGCCTTGCGCTGCTTCTTGTCCGTGGTTTGCGCCAACAGCTTCCTGAAGGTGAGCATCTCGCCGAACACGCTCGCGGTCTCGGCGAGCGTCAGCGGCGTCGGCGCCATCAGCGCGCCGTTGGGCGCCGCCAACACCTGATGCACGCCGTGGCCGAGTTCGTGCGCCAGCGTCATCACGTCGCGCGGCTTGCCCTGGTAGTTGAGCAGCACGTAAGGGTGCGCCGACGGCACGGTCGGGTGCGCGAAGGCGCCGGGCTGCTTTCCGTCGCGCGTGGCCGCATCGATCCAGTGTTTCTCGAAAAAGCGGTCGGCGACTTCCGCCATCTTGGGCGAGAAGGCGGCATAGGCGGTGAGCACCGTCGCTCGCGCGTCGGTCCATGGAATCGTGCGCTGCGCCACCTTGGGCAGCGGCGCGTTGCGGTCCCAATAGGGCAGCGTCTTCCTGCCGAACCATTTCGCCTTGAGCGCATAATAGCGGTGCGACAGCTTCGGATAGGCGGCTTGCACGGCGGACACCAGCGCCTCAACCACCTCCGGCTCGACGCGGTTGGCGAGATGCCGCGCGGCGGCCACGTCCTTGAAGCCGCGCCAGCGGTCGGAAATCTCCTTGTCTTTGGCGAGCGTATTGGTGATCAGCGTGAAGGTGCGCAAATTGGCCTTGAAGGTCTTGGCCAGCGCCTGCGCCGCCGCTTTGCGTTTCTTGCCGTCGGCGTCCTGCAGCATATTGAGCGCCGGCTCGATCGCCAGCGGCTTGCCACCGATACGAAAACGTAATGACGCGATGGTCTCGTCGTATTGGCGGTTCCAGGCGGAAAAGCCGGTGACCGACTTCTCGTGAAACAACTCCTCGACGCGGTCCTCTAGCTGATAGGGTTTTTCCTGGCGCAGGTCCTCGATCCACGGCCGGTAATGGCCGAGCGCAGGATCCGCCAAGGCCGCCTCGAGCGCGGCATCGTCGATGCGGTTGAGCTCGAGCGTGAAGAACAACAGGTGCAGCGAAGCGGCGGTGACGCGCTCCTGCATGTCACCGTAGAATTTGGCGCGCACCGCATCGGTGGTATCGCCGGCATAGATGAGCGAGGCATAGGACAGGACCCGGCCGAGGGTATCGTCGAGCGCCTCGTAGCGTTTGACCGCGGCGGCGAGCGCCTTGCCGCCGTCCGGCCCGGCCCCTAAGGCCGCCAACCGGCCTTTGAAGTCGGCCTCGAACGCGGCACTGCGGGTTTCCGAGTTTTCCAGATCCCATTTGAGCTCAGGGCTGTCGAGGCCCGGATAGAGGTCCGTCAGGTTCCACTCCGGCAGCACGCCGAGCTTGGGACTTTTTTTCGGGTTTTTCGCGCTCTTGGCCATGGTGCGGGGTACTCATTGAGGCGGGAAACCGGGCAGCTTTGCGCCATCTAGGCCGCGGCTCGTGGCGCCGACATGGCGGAAGCCGGGTTTTCAACAGACCGGCCGCAGCGGCTCGATTTAACAGCCCATTAAGCCAGACCGGCGACATTGCACCAAATCGGCACAGTGCCAAGCGTTGCGAGGTCCCATGTCCGAAACCGTGCTCATCGTCGATGACGACCCGGTCCAACGGCGCCTGCTCGAAGCCATGGTCACCCGCTTCGGCTACCAGGCCATCACCGCCGAGGGCGGCGATGCGGCGCTCACAATGCTGCGCGGGCCGCAACGCATCGACTGCGTGGTGCTCGACCTGGTGATGCCCGATCTCGACGGCCTTGGCGTGCTGGCCGGCATGCGCGAGGCCGGCCTCGATATTCCGACAATCGTGCAGACCGCGCATGGCGGCATCGACAATGTGGTCTCAGTCATGCGCGCGGGCGCCGCCGACTTCGTGGTCAAGCCGGCAAGCCCGGAGCGGCTGCAGGTATCGCTGAGCAATGCGCTCGCCGCCCGGAGGCTGGCCGGTGAATTGCAGCGGCTCAGGCACAGCCGCGACGGCACGCTGACCACCGCCGACATCATTATCCGCTCGGACGCCATGCGCCCGGTGCTGCGCGCCGCCGAGAAGGCTGCGGCCTCCGCCATCCCCGTGCTGATCGAGGGCGAATCCGGCGTCGGCAAGGAATTGATCGCACGCGCCATCCACGGCTCAGGCGCGCGCCGGGCCAGGCCGTTCGTCGCGGTCAATTGCGGTGCCATGCCGGAGAACCTGGTCGAGTCGATCCTGTTCGGTCACGAGAAGGGCGCCTTCACCGGCGCCACCGACAGGCACATGGGAAAATTCGTCGAGGCCGACGGCGGCACTTTGTTCCTCGACGAGGTCGGCGAACTGCCGTTGCCCGCGCAAGTCAAATTGCTGCGCGCGCTACAGGAGGGCGAAGTCGAACCGGTCGGTGGCCGCAAATCGGTCAAAGTCGACGCGCGCATCATCTCCGCCACAAACCGCGACCTGATCGCCGACGTGAAAGCCGGCCGTTTTCGCGAGGACCTGTTCTATCGCCTGCATGTGTTTCCGATTTCGGTGCCGCCGCTGCGCCAGCGCAGCGAGGATGTGCCCGAGCTCGCGCGCCATTTCCTCGCACGCATTGCGGCCGAGGAAGGCAAGCGGGTGCGCGCGATCGAGCCCGACGCGCTCGCCCTGCTCACGGCATTCCGCTGGCCGGGCAATGTGCGTCAGCTGGAGAATGCGATCTTCCGCGCCGTGGTGCTCGCCGACGGCGAGCGGATCGGCGTACGCGAATTCCCGCAAGTTTGCGCCCTGCTCGGTTCTGACGCGGCTACCACACAGCCGATGCTCGAACCCTCGCCGGCGCTCGCCGCCGCCTGGCCCGAGGCGCGCGAGGCCGCGGACAAATCCGGCCACTTTGCGGTGGCGTTAACTACGCCGTCGCTGAGCCTGCTCGATGCGGTGGGCGAAGTACGCTCGCTCGAAAACATCGAGCGCGATGTGATCCGTTTTGCTATCGCGCATTACCGCGAACAGATGTCGGAGGTCGCACGCCGGCTAAAAATCGGGCGATCGACGCTCTATCGCAAGCTCGAAAGCCTCGGTCTCGACCGGGAACCGGAAGCGGCGCCGGAACAAGAAGACGTCACCGCCTGACATTGGTAAACGGCCGCGCCTTAACCATTCGCGCGCGTTAGCCGTGATGCGAAGTAATCGCGCGCGGCCGTCGATTTTAACTCACCCCCTCGCATATACAGACGCATGATGGCAGCGCGATCGGATGCGCGGTGCTCATGCGCCGGTCAGGGCGCGAACTTTTTGATTCGTTGCGTGATGTGGAGTGAGTGGAATGCGTAAGAAAAGCCTCGACCGATTGCTGGCCGGCACGGCACTGATGCTGTTGGCCGCCGCGCCGACCTTTGCCGGTGCGGCGCCCGAGCGGGCCGAAAGTACGGTGCCGCTGCCGCCGCGACATCGCGACGCCGTGCCGGTGC
>JBOHII010000404.1:0-10060 GCA_050725955.1 Pseudolabrys sp.
ATCTTGAGCGCATCGCCGGGCGCTTTCCGCACGCGCTCTGGCATTCCCCGCACGGCCCGCGCGAGGTCGTGATCTGGTGCTCCAACGACTATCTCGGCATGGCGCAGCATCCGAAAGTGATCGGCGCCATGGTCGATGTCGCCGCCCGCATGGGCGCCGGCGCCGGGGGCACGCGCAATATTGCCGGCACCAATCATCCGCTGGTCGAGCTGGAGCGCGAGCTCGCCGACCTGCACGGCAAGCCGGCGGCGCTGGCGTTCACCTCCGGCTATGTGTCGAACCAGACAGGCATCCCGACCATTGCCAAGCTGCTGCCCAATTGCCTGTTGTTGTCGGATGCGCTCAACCACAATTCAATGATCGAGGGCGTGCGCCAGTCAGGCTGCGAGAAGCGCATCTGGCGGCATAACGACGTCGGCCATCTCGAGGAACTGCTCAAGGCCGCCGATCCGCAGCGGCCGAAGCTGATCGTGTTCGAGAGCCTGTATTCCATGGACGGCGACGTCGCGCCGGTGCATGCGATCTGCGATCTGGCCAAGCGCTACGGCGCCATGACCTATGTCGACGAAGTGCACGCGGTCGGCATGTACGGCCCGCGCGGCGGCGGCGTCTGTGAGCGCGAAGGCGCCATGGCGCGCATCGACGTGATCGAGGGGACGCTGGCCAAGGCGTTCGGTTGCCTCGGCGGCTACATCGCGGCGAGCGAGAACATCGTCGATGCGGTGCGCTCCTACGCGCCCGGCTTCATCTTCACCACCGCGCTGCCGCCGGCGATCTGCGCGGCGGCGACCGCCGCCATCCGCCACCTGAAGACCTCGCAATGGGAGCGCGAGCGGCATCAGGATCGCGCCGCGCGCGTCAAGGCGGTGCTCAATGCCGCGGGGCTGCCGGTGATGCCGTCGGCCACGCATATCGTGCCGGTGCTGATCGGCGACGCCGAGAAGTGCAAGGCGGCGAGCGACCTCTTGCTCGCCGAGCACGGCATCTACATCCAGCCGATCAATTATCCGACCGTGCCGCGCGGCATGGAACGGCTGCGCATCACGCCGTCGCCCTATCACGACGACGTGCTGATCGATAAATTGGCGGAAGCGCTGGTCGATGTGTGGGAGCGGCTCGACCTGCCGACCCGCAAGCAGGCGATCGCGGCGGAATAAGCGGGCTTTTTCAACCCCCGACCTTCGGCGGCCGGCGCGGCGGCATGGCGCGGCGCGCCAGCAGCGGCATGGCCATCGACACGAAAAAGATGCGCACCAGGTGATGTGCGCCGACATAGACCGGATCGAGATTGAGCGCGAGCGCGAGCAACATCATGGCATCGACCGCGCCCGGCGCATAAGCGATCATCACTTCGCCGATCGGCAAATTCAATAGGCCGACCAGTCCGGCCGCGAACACCGCGGTGACCGTCACCGCCACCGCGAAGGAGCCGACGGCAGCGCCAAGGAAGTTCGCCAACAGGCGCAACGGCGTGCCGGCGAAACGCGAGCCGGTGACCGCGCCGAAGGCGATCATCACCGTGTTCGTCACCCACCACGGCATCACCACATGGATGGTGCCGCTGCCGTGCAATGCCGCGGAGGTGAGCATCGCGCCGAACAACAGACCGCCGGGAAATCGGATGCGGTTGGCGATAATGGCGACGACGGTCGAGGCGGCAACCAGGATCGCCAGCTCGTCGAGCTGGGCAGGATTGAACGTGCCGCCAACGCTGCGGCGGGCGTGGCCGGCAAGCCCTAGCAGCGACAATCCGGCCGGCAGACCGACCGCGATCACCGCCACGCGCACGGTCTGCACGATGGCGATCGAGCGCATGTCGACCTCGAGTTCGGCGGCAAGCGCCATCACCTGCGACAACCCGCCGGGGGCGGCGGCGAGATAGGCCGTGACCTTGTCCCAGCCGTGCATCACGCGCAGATAACTTGCCCCGCTGAAGCCGATGCAAGCCATGGCCACGATCAGGATGGCGATGCTGAGCGGATAGGTGGTAATGCCGTTGAGCGTCGCCGGGGTGACCACCGCGCCGAGCGAAATGCCGATCAGCACCAGCAGCACGCGCACCAGCGGCGCCGGCATCAGCATCGGCCGGCCGGCGAGCGAGGCGGCGGCAACCAAAAGGATCGAGCCCGACAGATATCCGGCGGGCATGCCGACGAGACCGAGCGTCAGCCCGCCGGCGGCGGCAATAGCAAGGGTTTCCGCGAGCTGGCGGGCAAGGGACTTGCGGTCGATGGCTGGCGGCAGCAGGGACAAGAAGAGCGGCTTTCACTGAGCCTGAAACGCGGCAAGCGCGATCAATGCCGCGCACATAAGCGTGCGTCAAACGATTGGTCCTGCCGCCCGGCAGCAATCGACTTGACGGCTATACTGTGGCGGCCAAAAAGCGCTAAAATCCTTCACCTGCTTGGGGTTAGCCCGATCTGGAGCGCGCATGCTGCAAGGCTGGGTCATTATCGCCGTTGCGCTCGCCTATATCGGCTTCCTGTTCCTGGTGGCGAGCTACGGCGACCGCAGGCGCGGCCTTGGCCGCGACGGCCGCTCGCGGCTTTTGATCTATCCGTTGTCGCTGGCGATCTATTGCACCTCGTGGACCTTTTTCGGCTCGGTCGGCTCGGCCTCGCGAACCGGATACGAATTCCTCACAATCTACATCGGGCCGGCGCTGATGATCGGCCTGTTCTCGCCGCTGCTGGTGCGCGTCGTACGGCTGGCCAAGGCGCAGAACATCACCTCGATCGCCGACTTCATCGCCGCGCGCTACGGCAAGCGCCAGGCGGTGGCGGCGACGGTCGCGTTGATCGCCATCGTCGGCACCATTCCCTACATCGCGCTGCAGCTCAAAGCGGTGTCGTCATCACTGGAAACCATTCTTGCGCACGTTGCCCCGGGCGCCGGCATCACCCGGCCGCTGCTCGGCGACATCGCTCTTTTCGTGGCGCTGTCGATGGCGACCTTCGCGGTGCTGTTCGGCACCCGACATATCGACGCCACCGAGCACCAGGACGGCTTGATGCTGGCGGTCGCCACCGAATCGATTGTCAAGCTGTTCGCGTTCCTGGCGGTTGGAATCTTCGTGACATTCTGGATTTTCGGCGGCCCCGGCGCGCTGTTCGAGGCGGCCCGACAGAGCCCGCAGACCGCCGGCATCTTCATGCGCGAGCCGCCACTCGACACGCTGCTGGCGACCACGCTGCTGTCGTTCGTGGCTATCATCCTGCTGCCGCGACAGTTCCATGTGGCGGTGGTCGAGAATAACAATGAAGGCGAGATCAAGCGCGCCGCCTGGCTGTTTCCGCTCTATCTGATCGCGATCAACCTGTTCGTCGTGCCGATCGCGCTCGCCGGCCTGCTGACGTTCCGGGGCAGCCCGGTTGACAGCGACATGTTCGTGCTGGCGCTGCCGTTGCAGTCCGGCTCCAGCATTTTCACCATCACCGCCTTTGTCGGCGGCTTATCGGCGGCCACCGCCATGGTGATTGTGGAATCGGTGGCGCTGTCGATCATGGTGTCGAACGACCTGGTCATGCCGCTGGTGCTGCAGCGGCGCGAGGCGCTGATCTCGGGCCGCGAGAATATTGGCTCGCTGCTGCTCACCGTGCGGCGGCTGGCGATCTTCGCCATCCTGCTGCTTGCCTATTTGTACTACCGCACCGCCGGCGACGCCCAGCTGTTTGCCATCGGCATCCTTGCTTTCGCCGCCATCGCGCAACTGGCGCCGGCATTTTTCGGCGGCCTGATCTGGCGGCGCGCCACAGCCGGCGGCGCCATCGCCGGCATGAGCATCGGCATATTGGTGTGGGGCTATACGCTGCTGCTGCCGACCTTCGCCGACATCGGCGTCGTCGGTCAGCACATCCTTACCAACGGGCCGTGGGGATTGATGATGCTGCGGCCGCAGCATCTGTTCGGGCTCGAGCTCTCACCGCTGGTGCACGGCGTCGTCTGGAGCCTGACGCTCAATCTCGCGTGTTATGTCGGCTTTTCGCTGCGCCGCGCACCCTCGCCGATCGAGCGGCTGCAGGCCAATGTCTTCGTGCCGTCGGATCTGGCGCCGATGGCGCCGGCATTCCGGCTCTGGCGCTCCTCAGTGACGGTTGAGGAATTGATCACCACCGTCGCACGCTATCTCGGCGAGGAGCGCACACGCAACGCTTTGGAGACCTTCGCCGCCACCCACCGCATCGGTCTGGCGCCGCAGGACGAGGCCGACTTCCGGCTGGTACGCCATGCCGAGCATATCCTCGCCTCGGCGATCGGGGCGGCGTCGTCACGGCTTGTGTTGTCGCTGTTGTTGCGCAAGCGCACGGTCTCGACCAAGGCCGCCTTGAAGCTGCTCGACGATGCCAATGCGGCGATCCAGTACAACCGCGAAATCCTGCAAACCGCGCTCGATCACGTGCGCCAGGGCATCGCGGTGTTCGACAAGGACCTGCAACTGATCTGCTGGAACCGCCAGTTCGGCGAAATCCTCGACCTGCCGCCGAGCCTGATCCGCGTCGGCAGCGGGCTCGCCGATATCCTGTATTTCAACGGCCGGCGCAGCGACATCAAGCCCGACCGCATCGACGATTTCGTGCAGGCGCAGATCGAGCGTTACGTCTCCGGCCGCGAGCCGTTTCTGGAACGCTTTGCCGAGCCCGGCATGGTGATCGAGGTGCGCGCCAACCATATGCCCGACAGCGGCATCGTCACCACCTTCACCGACATCACCGCCAGCGTGGAGGCGGCCGAGGCGCTGGAGCGTTCCAACGAAACGCTGGAGCGGCGCGTGCGCGAGCGCACCGAGGAACTCGAGCACCTCAATGCCGCTTTGGCTCGCGCCAAGGGCGAGGCGGACGATGCCAATATTTCCAAGACCAAATTCCTCGCGGCGGCAAGCCACGACATATTGCAGCCGCTCAATGCAGCGCGGCTCTACGTCACCAGCCTGATCGAGCGCCAGAGCGGGCGCGACGACAGCCGGCTGGTCGACAATATCGACGCTTCGCTCGAAGCCGTGGAGGAGATTTTCGGCGCGCTGCTTGACATGTCGCGGCTCGACACCGGGGTCATGCGGCCAGAATTTGCCAGCTTCCACATCGACGACCTGATGCGCCAGATCGAGTTGGAATTCGCGCCGATGGTGGACGCCAAAGGGCTCCACCTCGCTTTCGTGCCGTGCTCGCTGGTGGTGCGTTCGGACCGCCGGCTGCTGCGCCGGCTGGTGCAGAACCTGGTTTCCAATGCCATCAAATATACGCCCGCGGGGCGGGTGCTGGTCGGCTGCCGGCGGCGCGGCGGACACTTGCGCATCGACGTCTACGACACCGGCGTCGGCATTCCGCAATCCCAGCAGCGCGACATTTTCGTTGAATTCCACCGCCTGGATCAGGGCGCCCGCATCGCGCGCGGATTAGGGCTCGGGCTGTCGATCGTCGAGCGCGTGGCGCGCGTGCTCGGCTGCGAAATCGAGGTCGATTCAACGGTCGGCCGCGGCTCGCGGTTCTCGGTTGTTGTGCCGTTGTCGAATGCGGTCGCCGTCAAAATGCCGCCGCGCGACGAAATCCGCGTCGACCCGGGCCAGTTGGTCGGCACCACCGCGCTGTGCATCGACAACGAACCTTCGGTGCTCGACGGCATGGAGACGCTGCTGCGCGGCTGGGGCTGCGAAGTGATCAAGGCTCCCGACCTGGAACTCGCATTGGAAGCAATCGCCGAGAGCCCGACGGTGCCGAACGGATTGCTCGTCGACTACCACCTCGACCACGGCAACGGCATCGAGGCGATCAGAGCTTTGCGGGAACGCTGCGGCGACCTACCGGCGATCCTGATCACCGCCGACCGCTCGCCTGCCGTGCGCGAGCAGGCACGCGCCGAAGGCATTCAGCTTTTGAACAAGCCGCTCAAGCCGGCGGCGTTGCGCGCGCTGCTGGCGCAATGGCGCGTGCTGCGCGTGGCTGCGGCGGAGTAGAAGTCCCGCGCCGAACCCTCAGCCGTCATTGCCGGGCTTGACCCGGCAATCCATCAGGCCGTTAGGCAATTACGTTCTTACCTGAGGCTCTCACGCGGCGGCGCGCATCATGGATGCCCGGGTCAAGCCCGGGCATGACGCAGAATTTGTCGCGACGAAACTAATTCGCCGCCGGCGCGTTCTGCGGCCAATGGCCGGTCTCGATCTTGGCGGCGGCAATGACGGCTTGCGTGCGGCTCTCGACGCCGAGCTTCTGCAAAATGGCGGAGACGTGCGCCTTCACCGTCGCCTCCGACACGCTGAGCTGGAAGGCGATCTGCTTGTTGAGCAGCCCCTCTGACAACATCATCAGCACGCGCACCTGCTGCGGCGTCAAGGTCGCCATGCGCGCCATCAGTCCGGCGGTCTCGGTGTCGGAACCGGCGGCGAGGTCGACATCGGGCGGCGTCCACACGCCGCCGGAGAGGATGCGCGAGATCGCCGTGCGCATGGCATCGACGCCGAGCGTCTTGGGAATGAAACCGGAGGCGCCGAACTCCATGCAGCGGCGGATGGCGGCGGGGTCGTCATTGGCCGACACCACAATGACCGGCACGCTCGGATATTGCGCCCGCAAATATAAAAGTCCGGAAAAGCCGCGCACGCCGGGCATCCTGAGGTCGAGCAAAATGAGATCGACCTCGCCGCCGCGATCGAGCAGTTCGGAAACTTCGTTGAAGGTGCCGGCTTCCGCGATATCCGCGTGCTCGAGCAGGCCGGCGACCGCTTCGCGCAAGGCGCCGCGGAACAGCGGATGGTCGTCGGCTATTACCAGACGATAGTGCGAATTATCATTCAAACGAAGAGACCTTTGATGTGCGGCCATGGCTGCACCGGGGCCACGCCATGACGCCATTATTTCACGCCGCGTAAGGCTCTGCCATCCATATAATGCGCCGCAGCATCGCCCGGCATCAATAGGCTGCGCGGCAGCGGGCGGAATTCTTTACTCGCAGAATTTTCGGGCCTTATTCCTTAGCCGCTGCCTCATCTGCGGCTGCCGACGAATTGCAGGACGATCTCGCGGCTGTGCGGCGCACGCCGGTGCTCGACCAGATAGATGCCCTGCCAGGTGCCGAGCGCGAGCTTGCCGCCGGTGACCGGCACATGCAGCGACACGCCGGTGAGCATCGCCTTGACATGCGCCGGCATGTCGTCGGGTCCCTCCACATCGTGGATCCAGGGCGCGACTTCCGGGGCCAGACGATCGAGCGCGGAGACGAGATCGGTCTGCACGTCGGGATCGGCATTTTCCTGAATGGTGAGCGAGGCCGAGGTGTGGCGCAGGAAGATCAGCATCGCGCCCTCGCCGGCGCCCGATTGTGCGATGAAGTTTGCCGCGTGACTGGTGATGTCGGTAAAGCCGGCGCCCGCCGTATCCAGCCGCAAGGTCGCGCTTGCGATCAGTTGCGGGATTGTCTGGGAGATCGGTGAAAGGCGGCCGGCCATGATTTTGTCCTCGTCATTCCGGCGCGTCGCGGAACGGCCGAATCTACCCCTTGGGCATCATGTCCTTTTGGAAATTGACGATCATCTCCACCAGTCGTCGCCAGGCGTTGTCGAAGGCAACGCGGGCGCGCGCGAGGTCGTCATGCAATTTTGCCGTATCCTCGCTCTTGTCGGGTGTCTGCGGAGCCAGTTCGGCCGGCGGGCGCGGCGGCGGCGGCTCGCGCAGCGCGGCGACCTCCTGCTTCAGGTTCGCCACCTCATCCTGCAGGCGCGCGATTTCCTTTTCCAGCGCGGCACGGTCTTCCGGCACCGCCTCGCAGGCCCAGCCGACGGAATGAGCACTGCAGAACGCGATGTGCCCGGTCTGATTGTCGAGACGCAGGAAGCCGTTATTAGCGGGGTTAAAAGTATAACGGGTTTGCGGTCCGATCCGAACGGTCGCCGTCGCGCTTGAACCTTTCGTGGTGCTGGAGACGCTTGCCCCGTTTGGCGAACTGACCGTGCGTGACGTACTTGAGTCATCCGAAGCGCTTGGAGCGGTCTGAGCGTCCGGAATACTTGGAGGCTGCTGAACGATCGGCGCGCTCGGCGCGGCTTGCGGCTCGACCGGCGGCGTGTTCTGGACGTCCTGCGCCAGCGCGGGCGCAACCGCGCATACGAGCAGGACGGCGATGGCAAGCTTCAATCTCCGCATGGCGGCATTCTCCCAATCCGGCGCTGGGCGGCCAAGCCTAGCACCCGTCCACATCGGTCTGAACCGGCAGCCGACGGCATCTGTTGACAGCGATGCCGCAGTGCACGCGCGGGCCCGCCAAACGGCCGAGAAATTCAACATTTAGTTCATATTATCATATGCTTACGCCGCAGAGCCCGTTTCTTGACTCAAAGAAACCCGCTCAGTATGGTCCGCGCGGCTTTTAGGGCGGCGGGCAAGCGCGAGGTCTTTGAATCCACGCAGGTCGGAAGCATGGCTGACGGCAGGCGCGGCAAAGACGATCGCAGGGAACCGCCGGACGACGAGGCTGCTCTCTCCGCGAGGCTCCAGCGTCTCGGCGAACGGCTCGACAATGCGAGCCGACCATCCGAAAACGTTTCCGATCCTCGCCAAACCGCCGATGCGTCGGCGTACGCCCGCGGTTTCCGCATGTCCACCGAACTGGTGGCGGGCGTGATCGTGGGTGCATTGATCGGCTGGCTCATCGACCGGTGGCTCGGAATATCGCCGTGGGGGCTGATCGTGTTTCTGTTGCTCGGCTTCGCCGCCGGGGTGCTTAACGTGATGCGCGCGGCCGGCGTGGTGCGCGACAGGCAATTGAACGATTGACGCTAAGCTCATGGATCCCATCCACCAATTCCAGATCGTCAATCTGTTTTCGCTTGGCAAGCTCGGCAACGCCGACATCGCCTTCACCAACTCCGCGCTGTTCATGCTGATCGCCGTGGTCGGCCTCACGCTGTTTCTGGTGATCGGTACGGCGGGCGGCAAGCTCGTACCGACGCGCCTGCAATCGGCCGCCGAACTCGCCTATGAATTCGTCGCCAGCATGGTGCGCTCGACCGCCGGCCGGGAAGGCATGCGGTTTTTCCCCTTCGTGTTCACGCTGTTCATGTTTGTGCTCACGCTCAACATGTTCGGGCTGATCCCCTACGGCTTCACGGTCACCAGCCACATCATCATCACCGCCGCGCTCGCCATCACCGTGTTCCTCACCGTGATCATCTACGGGCTCATGCGGAACGGGCTTCACTTCTTCAATTTGTTCGTGCCCAAGGGCGTGCCGGTCTACATCCTGCCGATGATCGTCGCCATTGAGATTCTGTCGTTCATCTCGCGACCAATCTCGCACAGCGTGCGGCTGTTCGCCAACATGCTGGCCGGCCACATCGCGCTCAAGGTGTTCGCCGGGTTCATCATCCTGTTGGGCGGCGCACTCGGCGCCATCGGGTGGGCCGGCGGCGTGCTGCCCTTCGCCATGATCGTCGCGCTCACCGCGCTCGAAATGCTGGTGGCGTTCCTGCAGGCCTACGTGTTCGCCGTCCTCACCTGCATCTATCTCAACGATGCGATTCACCCGGGCCACTAGCGGCCCCGACCGGACAAGCAGAAGGAGTTGGTTATGGATCCAGTGGCAGCGAAATATATCGGTGCGGGCATTGCCTGCATCGGCATGGGCGGCGCCGGCGTCGGCGTCGGCATCATCTTCGGCAATTATCTCGCCGCGGCGATCCGCAATCCATCCGCCGCGCAGGGCCAGTTCGGCAACCTGATCTTCGGCTTCGCCATCACTGAGGCGCTCGGCATCTTCTCGCTGCTGATCGCGCTGCTGCTTCTGTTTGCGCTGTAACAGGCGCCGAAACGATGGCCGAGCCGGCACACTCAACGAGCGTCGAGCACGTCCCCAAGGGCGAGCATGACGGCGGCTTTCCGCCGTTCAACACGCATACATTTCCCTCGCAGCTGATCTGGCTCGTCATCGCCTTTGTGCTGCTCTATGCGCTGATGGCGAAATGGGCGTTGCCGCAGGTCGGCCGCGTCATCGAGAAGCGGCAAAAGCATATCGCCGACGACATCGCGGAGGCCGGGCGGCTCAAGGGACAGTCCGACGCCGCGGTCGCGGCTTA
>JBOHII010000405.1:0-11441 GCA_050725955.1 Pseudolabrys sp.
CGCGTGGAAGCGCACGATGTCCTTGCCGATGACGTGCAGCGCCGCCGGCCAGTAGCGTGTGAACTTTTCGCTCTGGGTATCCGGATATCCGACGCCGGTGCTGTAATTGGTCAGCGCGTCGACCCACACATACATGATGTGCTTGTCGTTGCCGGGCACCTTGACGCCCCAATCGAAGGTGGTGCGCGAGATGGAAAGATCCTTCAGGCCGCCGCGCACGAAGCTCGCGACTTCGTTGAGCCGCTCCTTCGGCAGCACGTAATTCGGCCGCTCGTAAAGCTTGAGCAGCTTGTCGGCGTAGGCGGAAAGGCGGAAGAAATAGCTCTCCTCCTCCATCCACTCGACCGGCGTGCCGGTTTTCGAGGCGACGCGCACTTTCTGCTCGTTGAGATGCGTCTCGTCCTCGGCGTAATAGGCCTCGTCGCGCACCGAATACCAGCCGGCATATTTGTCGAGATAGATGTCGCCCTTTTTGTCCATCGCCTGCCAGATCGCTTGCGAGGCAAGGTGGTGGCGTTCTTCCGTCGTGTGGATGAAGTCGTCGTTGGAGCAATTGAGGCGCTCGACCATCTGCTCGAACAACGGCACGTTGCGATCGCGCAGTGCCCGCGCGGTCAGCCCTTCGCGCGCGGCGGTCTGCTGCATCTTCATGCCGTGCTCGTCAGTGCCGGTGAGGAAATAGACGTCGTAGCCGTCGAGCCGCATGAAGCGCGCGATGGCGTCGGTGGCGATCGCCTCATAGGCGTGGCCGATATGCGGCGCGCCGTTCGGGTAGGAGATCGCGGTGGTGATGTAGAAGGGCGTTTTGGCCGGCATTTTCTATTTCGTTCAAAGACATGGATGGCCGGGATCTGAGGCGTGAAGACGGCGCTTCGCGCCTTTGGCCCGGCCATGACGAATTAGGGGCTAGGTAGCAATCGCAGACGGCGGGGGCAAGCAAGGGAAAACGCGCGGGCGGTCCAGCCGAAGGCGCCACCCGGCACATCCAATATAGCGGCCGTTGTTTGAGCATTCCAAAAGCGTCGCGATGGGCCACGACGCGACATCCAGCGGCGCCGGCGACGCACCCAACAAGACTATGAGTCAATCTCTATTTCACACGCGAGGCCTTCCACCCGCCAATCGAACCGTATTTTTCCCTTCAACTGGTCACGGATAGCCCGGTCAAGCACACGGGTGCCAAAACCTTGCCGTGTGGGTGGCTTAACGGGCGGGCCGCCCGACTCGATCCAGCGCAGAACAAGCTTTCCGTTCGCCGTGCACGACCAATCGATTCGAATGCGGCCCGACAAAACTGATAGAGCGCCGTATTTCACCGCATTGGTGGTCAATTCGTGCAGTACCATGGCGACCAATTGAGCCACTGGTGTTTGCAAAATCACCTCGGGCCCATCGAAATCGGCGCGCGACGCTCCGTTCGGACAGTAGGGCGACAGCTCGTCCTCCAGCAAGCGGCGCAGACCGGCGCCAGCCCAACGCGATTGAGCGAGCAGCGTATGGACATTTGAAAGCGCTCGAATGCGCCCCTCAATGACTTCCTTCAAAGCGTCGACAGTGTCGGCCTGAGTAAGATGCACGGTTGCTTGCACAAGCGCCAATAGGTTTTTGGCCCGGTGATCGACTTCGCGCGCGAGAAAGTTGATGCTGTCCTCCGCCCGCTTACGTTCCAAGTAGTCGGCCGCCTGTCGGGCCAATATATCCGTCAGCCGCAATTCGTGCTCGCTCGCGGGACGCTGCCCGCCGAAATGCGTTGAAATCATGCCTAACAAATTTCCGGAGCTGCTCTTGAGCGGCGTGGATATCACCGCACGAACGCCGGCCTCCAACAGCACGTTCAGAGATGGTTGTCCGACGAAAATCTCGCTCCGCGTCACATCGTCAACGATCACCCGGTCGGCCGTTTGCATGGCCAGGCCGCACACGGAATGTTCGTCGCTCACCTGAGCAAAATACTTCAGGAAAGGTTCTTCAAATCCACGCTGCGCCACTATCTTCAGCGTACCCGATGAGGATTCGAGCAATTGTATATTTCCTTTGTCGGCACCCGAGATAAAAAGCGCCGCATCGAGGATTCCATACAAGCATTCATTAAATTCACTTCGGTCTCGCACAAGAAGCACGTTCAGCTGATTGAGGCGCGTTAAGGCGCGCATCTCGTGCTTTCGATCGGTAATGTCGCGCGCAACATTTGATGCGCCGATGATTTTTCCTTGTCCATCTTTAAGCGGGGAGATGGCGACGGACACCTCCACAAGACTTCCGTTTTTCCGTTGTCGCACGGTGTCATAGTTTTCGGTTCGTTCGCCACGTCGAATGCGCGCAAGGATGTCGAATTCTTCGCCGCGGCGTTCTAGTGGAATAATGAGCATCATCGGCTTGCCGATTACCTCATTGGCCGCATAACCGAATAGTCGGCGCGCTCCACCATTCCAACTGGTAATGATGCCATCGATATCCTTGGTCACGATCGCATCGTCTGAGAATTCCACGACTGCGGCGAGCTTGGAGTTGGCGACCTCCGCTTCTTTGCGCGACGTAATGTCGTGAAAGCCCAACAGAAGCATTGGAATTGAAAGGCGGGGCAAAGTGAATCGACAAGCCTCGAGCAGGAGCGTCCGACGTCCGATCTCCGGTAGCTCACAAGCAACCTCGAAAGCCGCAGCGGCGCGGTGGCCCGCAATTGTTTCCTTTAGTCGCGTCACTAACCAAGGAAAGTCGAGCGCGCGGTTGCTTAGCTCGCTAAGCGCAACACCTCTAATCGTATCGCGCGAGACCCCAAAGGTAGAATAGAAGGATCGATTGGCCGTCTCTATGTGCAAGTCCGCGCCAAGAACGACGAGCGGGTCGGCTACGGTGTTGAGGATCGTCTTGGTATATTCACGTTCGTAGACGGCTTGGTCGATACTAGCCCGGAAGGCGGTGACGTTGGTGAACGTAAGCACGGTCCCGCTGATCTGACCGTTACTTTTTGTGAAGGGGCTTATCCGTATAATAAAGAATTTCTCCGCCATACGAAAGTCATGCTGCGTAGGCGCGTTGACGCCAATTACATGCGCGCACCACCTATCAAGTTTCACCAAACCGCTGAGCGACGGGACTTCGAGCGGCGAGCGACCAATGTCGGATGGTGCGAGCTTGAGCACGTCGGTTGCCGCGTCGTTGAAGTGGGCGATTTTAAAGTCGCTCCGAACAACGAGTACCGGAAAGCCGACCGCATCAAGGATTTTAGCGACCTGCGCTGTGTCCGGATCGAAAAGCAGATCGGCATCCGACCGTTGGCGGCACTCGTTCCAACCGCCATCGTCGCCGGCAGACAGCGTGCTCATTTTGCCAGCGCCGTATATAGGTCGCGGCTGCGCTGCAGCACGGGGTCAGCGACTGTTGGCAGAACCTGACGCAACGCCAGCAGCAGCGCTTGCGCACGCGGCATATTGAACGGCGCTTGATACTGCGACAGCAGCTGACCTTCAAGCGCGCGGGCCTCGTCCGGACCCACGGTCTCGCGCAACGCATCTGCCACCGCGCGTTCCAGCCCTTCATAGTCTTCGACAGGAATGAGGTGGGAGTGATTCTCGCCTAGTCGCGGCAGCATGTGCGTATGAATTTCGCCGTCGAAATTATCCATCACGAAGGAGCAAAATATCGCAATGTCCTGCTCATGCGCCACACGGTCGAACAGGTCTTCCAGATTCATGCTGGCCGCCACATCCCCCCGCTCCCAAAGAACATTCACCATCTCTCCCCACCACCGGACCTTGGGAAAGTTGCCCGCATTACGGGTTTGCCTGATGACTTCTCCGGCAAGCCCCATGAACATTGGAGCGTCGGGTAGAGCCTTGCTCATGAAGCGCGGCAAAAGCTCGTCGGCGTCGACAATGGTGAGTTGTCCGCGGGTCTGGGCGGCTTTCACGTCGACGCCTTCCGCCTCGAGACGCGGACGAAAGGCGTCCCAGTGCGCGGTGGTCGGCACCAGGATGAGACCTTCGCCGTTCGTAAGCGCCGCGCCGGCAAATCGGCAGACGGCGCGATTAAGAAAATCTTGATCTTGATAGAGTTGCACCACGTGGTCGCGAGGCGCCACGTGCGACAGAACGTAATCCCAATGCGGACAGGCAACCGCCGATTCCCGGACGCCGGGGGTCTTCGACATGCGTGGCTCCCCAATTAGTTGCAGCGGGCGGCAACCAGACCGTGAAAATAGCGCGGCAACATATTTTACAGCAAGCTAAAAGTGGCTTCGCAACGTAGAGGGCAACGCCGAGCGTTAATAGAAGTTCCGCACGGCTGGCGGCCGGCAGTCCCGACACAATATGATATTACAGCGGACTATGGGGATCGTTTCCTCCGCCCCGGACCGACGGGATAATTCCGGGTTGGGGTCATTCGCTCCATAGCTGCATCGCGGGCAATGGCGGACAAGACATGGGCCGATCACGGGGCGGCCTGACAACCAAGATTCATGCCGTCGTGGATGCCAATGGCTTGCCGGTAAAGATCGGACTCACGCCCGGAGAGACGCACGACAATCAGCTTTGCTCTATGAGTCCGCGTCCTAATCCGGTCGGCCGCCTTTGAGCGCCGTGCCGAAGACGTCATCCCAGATGGAAGTCGTTACGCCGAAATTTCCACTGTGCGATTGATGATGGTGGCGCGCGTGGCGCAACCGCGCCCGGTAAAGGTAAGAGCCGCGGCGCGACTGCCAGTGATGCGTCGCATAGTGCACAAAGACGTACCACAGGTAGCCGGTAACGAGACCCGCGGTCACCGCCGTCGCGAATTCAAATCCGAGCAACTCCCATGCTGGGCATGCGACGGCGACCAATCCCACCACCAGGCTTGCCCAGGCAGGCGTGCCGATCAGATCTTGTGGCGAATTGTGGTGGTTTTCGTGGACTTGCGACAGAATGGGCGCGTGATGAAAGAGCACACGGTGCAGCACATACTCGACCAACGTCCAGCTCACCAGGCCGGCGCCGTATAGAATGACCCAGGTCACCGGCCGCGGCGGATGCGCGGCATTAAACGCCATCAGCGTGGCGACAATGACAAGCGGGGGAAAAAGTAGAAACTCGGAAAAATAGCCGAGCTTGGTCATTTTCATAACGGCGCTCCAAGGACTAAACCGGCGGCCGAAAGCTTCAACCGAGCGCCCCCGAAAACCCGAAACATATTAGCACGTCGCGCGGTCAATTGAAGTGCGTAGTTGCAAGCCGCCACTTCGCGGCATGCAGGCATGACGGACGGCCCTGCCCGGTGCCCGGACGACAACCCTCTCCGTTCAATGGAGAAATGAGCGCAATCAACAGAAATCAATAGTTCGAGGCAAACTTCTCGGCATAGCCGCGCCGTTCGTAGGCGACGCGCGTCGGCATATTGTCGAGATGCGCCACCACGACCAGGCGTTTGACCTCACCGTTCAAATAGGCGTTGAGGAACTTGTCGTAATTGCGGAACGACACGCAGCCGTTCGATTGGCCGTTGGGCCCGAGCATGTAGCTGTGCGCCAACATGCCGGCGCGGCCGTACATCTTGTCGTCGTCGACCGGATTGAGCCGGATCGCGCGCACGCCGTGGAAGATTTCCTCGCGCAAAGTGAGATCGTAGACGTTGGGCGGCGTCGGCCCGCGCATGGGCACTTTGACGTAGCGCGGGTCGTCCATCTTGTCGCCGATGCCCGAATGCGCTTCCAGCCGTTCGCCGTTGGGCAGATAGACCGTGTGCGCATCGATATCGTAGACCGCCGTGCGGTTGTCGAGGCCGGGCGCGGCTTTCGGCTTTTCGGGGGCCTCGCGGCTCGCCACCCGCATTTCGGCGGGCGCCGGCGGTGGCGCCGCGGCGGCCTTCGGCGCGACGGGCTTCGCCGGGAGCGGCGGCACGGGCGCCGCAATCTTCGGTGCCGGCGGCGCTTCGATCTTGCCGATCGACGCCGTCACGATTTCGCGCTCGCCCGGATAGGGCTTCGGCAGCGGGACGAAGTCCGCCATTTTGACCGGGCGCCTGCGCGGCAGCGGCGTGATGCCGACCGGCGCGGGAACGCGCGCGGCCACTGCGACTTGCGTTTGCGGCGTCGCCAGCGCCACGGCGCGGACCGGCATGGACGCCGTCACGCGCGCCCATTTATCGGCAAAGGTCGACGGCTGGGCCTCGGTCAAGGCGGGGGCGTCGGCAACGAGCGCCAGCGAGACCGGCCCGCCGCTGGCTATAGCTTGGAGATGCGGCCGGTTGGAAAGTGCGCCGTTGACCAGCCAAGCGGCAGAGAGCGTCACGACCACGATCGACAAGCCGACGGTCGCGACCGCGCCGAGCCCGACGGCGGCTCCGCCGGCAAGCCGGCGCCCGAGCGGGCGCCGGTCGGCGCAAGCGACAATCCGACCGTCGAAAGAACCGGCGTCGGCAAACGCGGCGCTCACACTCGACATACGCAACTCGAACCCGGTTACTCACAATGACGCGGCGGCCGGGCGCGCGCGAGGCGCGTCAGCCGGTCTCGATCACGTGGAAGAGTCGGAGTTAGACCCCGCATTCCCCATGCGCCGCCCGACCCCAAGATCCCAAGTCAGGCAGCGGGGAAACTATGCGGGGATTTAAGTTAAGCCGCTGTAAACGGCCCGCGCGTTTGGGCCCGCGCGATTCCGCGACCTGCAATGCATTGCCGCGCGTTTGCGCCTTACGTTAGGGTGGCGGCCCCACCCTCCCCGCACGCGGGGCTCACCGACAAAAGCAATGAGGCCGCCCATGACCGCTCCCGCCCCCTGGCCCGGCGCGAAAATCGACCCCGCGCACGTCGTCGTTGCCGAGCCGGTCGAAGGCTCCCGGTTCCCGGTGCATTTCATGTATGTCGAGATGGCCGACGGCGCCTATATCCCCATCGCGCTGCGCAAGCCGGAAGGCGCCGGCCCCTTCCCCATCGTGCTCACCGCCACCGGCAATGGCGGCGGCGGCATGGCCCTGCTGCGCGATCACCTGCATACCAAGAGTTGGACGCATGAGCGGCTGCTCGAGGCCGGCTACGCCACCGCCTGGATGCGCTACCGTGCCGAAGTCGATTACGCCTATGACCGGATCGGCAAGCTCATCGAATCCGGCCGCCAGGGCCGCCAATTGCTCAACCGTGGGCCGCTCGAATACGAGGACGCAATCGGCGTCGCCGAATACGTCAAGACGCTGCCCTTCATCGATGGCGGGCGGCTTGGCTATCTCGGTGTCAGCCACGGCGGCGAAATGGCGTTCAAGATCACGTCGGAATACCACGGCTTCCGCGCCATGGTGGCGAGCGAACCGGCCAACCACGAGTTCCTGCGGCTCAAGCCGGACGCCACCGCCCATGTCGATCCCAAAACCGGGCTGTTGAACGTCGAGAAAATGCTGATGCGGGAGGCTGCCAAGGTGCGTCCGCGCATCACCGAGGAGGTGGCGAGAGCGCGCGTCGCCACGATCAAGACGCCGATCTTCGTGCAGGGGCGCGACGCCGACGAATTGCAGGGCATCTTCCGCGTCAGCTACGATTTGCTGCACGAGATGGGCAAGCCGGCGCAGTGGAAAAGCTATGACCACCCCCTGCACGGCTTCATCTACCCGGTGCGGCAGGCCGACGGGGCCTATGCACCGGACGCCATGCAGAAGCAGGCCTTCGCCGACACGCTCGCCTTCTTCGACAAATACGTGAAGGCGTAAAATCGGCAGGCGCGGCGGCGGCGGTTCCAGTGTGTCGCAATAATTTTTAGAAATCTGTCACGCGAATCGCTTAGCTTCTCTTTATGGCGGTTCGTCGGTTACGGATCGATCGGCAGTTCGGGTTTTCGGGTTCCCATCGTTCCCGAACGATTGCTGCGCCGCCGCCGTGCCTGAAAATCCACCCATACCAACTGCTGACGGTCGCGCGCCGGGGCGCAGGCCGTTTGCATTCATCCTGCAGTCCACCAGAAGGAGTAGGCCCTTGGGTAAGAACCTCAATCGTAAACGCCGCCGCCATGAGCGCCAGTTCGGATCCGCCGAGATCATAAATTTCCTCGATCCCAAATTTGAAGTCGAACGCGCGCTGCCCCCGATCAAGGCGCTCAATCCCACCCAAGCCGACTATCTCGAAGCCCTGCGCAAATCTCCCCAGGTGATCGTGCTCGGCCCCGCCGGCACCGGCAAAACCTGGATCGCGGCCACCAACGCCGCCGACCTCTACCGCAACCGGCAAATCGACAAGATCATCCTCACCCGCCCGAATGTGCCATGCGGGCGCTCGCTCGGCTATTTCCCCGGCTCGCTCGAGGACAAGTTCGCGCCCTGGGCAGCGCCGGTCGCGGAAACGATCAAGGATCGCATCGGCAAGGCGGCCTATTCGATCGCGCTCAAGAACGGCGGCATCGAGCTCGTACCCTTCGAGGTCATGCGCGGCCGCTCGTGGAAAAACGCCTTCGTGCTGCTCGACGAGGCGCAGAATTCGACGCCCGCCGAAATCAAGACCTTCCTGACGCGCATCGGCGAGGACTGCACGGTGGTGATCAATGGCGACGTCAGCCAATGCGACCTCGACAAGCAAAGCGGTCTGCGCACGGTCATCGCCATGATCGAGGCGCAGAACCTGCCGGTGCCGGTGATCGAGTTCACCCGCGCCGATATTGTGCGCTCCGGTGTCTGCGCCATGTGGGTGAACGCCTTTGCGCAGGCGCAGATATAGCCAGCCGGCGCCGCGCTATTTCGGGCACAAACCGTCGAGCGCGCTCAGGGTCTGGGCGATGTCGCGGCCTTCCTTGGAATTCGCGTCCATATCCTGGAGGCCGTCCATCAGCGCGATGTATTCGGGGCCCATCTTGTCGCTCAAGGCGTCGATCTTGTTCGATAGTTCGTCGATCGTCTTGCTGTCTTTCTTCTGGTCGGCCTCGTCGATCTGATCGCCGAGCTTGACCATCTCGCAATAGGTCTGCGTCTTGGCCTTGTCGGCGCTGACGATCTTGACCACGTTTTCCGCATCCGCCCTGGAGGCTTTCGCGGCCGCGTCGTTTTGCGCCAGCGCGCACACCGGCATGGCTGCGACCGCCGCAAAAACGACGATCGGCTTCAGATTCATAAAACGACTCCCTGCAGAGCGGCGGCCCATCATGGGCGGCGGCGTTGCGGATGATAGGCGGTTCCTGTTTGGGCGGCGATAGGGCGTCGCTGGCCGCCTCAATATCCCGCCATGCGGGCCGGTTGATGACGTGGCCCGGGGTTTAGTCAACATCGTTAACGCGCAATTTACGATGCCGAATGACGCTTGCGCGGAAGTGCGCAGCGCGCCCTGCGGATTAGGCTTAATTAGCGACGTTTCTTAGTCGAAATTGGCAAACTGATAATAATGCGCCGCTAGCTTTCCGCCTGCCGCGAGAAGCGCCAACGCGCCGAGAACCGATCTCATGAACATAGCCGTCAGTCCTTCCCTTGCTTGCGAACCGCGCACGGTCGCAATCATCGGCGCCGGTCCCTATGGCCTCGCCACCGCCGCCCATTTGCGCGCGACCGATGTGCCGGTCCGCATCTTCGGCCAGCCGCTGTCGTTCTGGCGCGGAAACATGCCGGTGGGCATGAAGCTGCGCTCGCCCTGGGCCGCCACGCATATCGCCGATCCGCGCCATCGGCTCACGCTCGACGACTATTACCGCGCGGCCGGCATGGCGGTGCCGAAACTGCTGCCGGTGGAAAATTTCGTCGGCTACGGCATGTGGTTCCAGCAGCGCGTGGCGCCCGACCTCGACACCCGCGCGGTCCGCCGCGTCGAGGCACTCGATGGCGGCTTCCGTCTGGTGCTGGAGGACGGCGACAGCTTCTTCGCCGAGCGCGTGGTGATGGCCGTCGGCCTGCTCGGCCACGAATATCGTCCGGCGCAATTCGACGGACTGCCGCGCGCGCTCGCCAGCCATTCCTGTGAGCACACCGATTCCGAATGTTACCGCGGCAAGCGCGTGGCCGTGATCGGCCGCGGCCAAAGCGCCTGCGAGTCGGCGGTACTGCTGCACGAGGCCGGCGCCGAGGTCGAGATCATCTGCCGCGGCGAACTGATCTGGAACGCCGATCCCGGCAAGCGCAGCATGCTGCGCAAATTCGTGCGCGGGGTCATCGGCAATGTGCTGATACCGCCTTCGCAAGTCGGCCCCTTCCCGCACAGCTGGGTCAACGAAGCGCCCGGCATCATCCGACGCTTCCACCAGCAAACCCGCGACAACTGGAACGAATTGAATTTGCGCGCCACCGCCATCACCTGGCTCAAGCCGCGCCTCAAGGACGTGCCGATCGACCAGGGCCGCACCATCTTCGCCGCCCGCAAGGTGCAAGACGGCGTGTCGCTGACGCTCGACAACGCCACCAAACATTTCGATCACGTGCTGCTGGCGACCGGCTACCGCATCGAGGTCGACAAGATGAGCATCCTGGAACCCAAGCTGCGCGCCAAGATCAAGCAGCACGGCTGGTTGCCGGTGCTCAATGGCGGACTTGAATCGAGCGTGCCTGGCCTGCATTTCGCCGGCGCTGCGGCGGTTGCGAGCTTCGGGCCGCTGTTGCGCTTCATCGCGGGTTCCGGCTTTGCCGCCCGCCACATCACCCGCGCGGCTCTGCGCGGCGCCTCCCGCGCCGGCGCACGCAATCGTCGCGACGCCTTTGCCGGATCGGTCCCCTTGTCCATGGCTGCGGAGCGTGAGCATCCATGATCTCGCCGCAAATAGCGGTAGCGGCGCAACCGGGGCCGCAACATTTCGGCCGACAGGCGATGCCCGGCGCGCTGATCGTCGGCGGCGCCCATGTCAGCGTTGCCATCGCGCGCAGCCTGGGCTGGCGCGGCATCCCGGTATGGATGCTGGCCAATCATCCGATCGCGACTTTTTCGCGCTATGTCGCGCGCAGCTTCCCCTGGCCCGGGGCCGATCATCCCGACGGTATCTCTTCGATCATCGACCTCGCCAAGCAACACGGCCTTGAGGGTTGGGTGCTGATCGCCACCGGCGATCCCGATATGTGCCTGCTGGCGAAAAATCATGCGCTGTTTTCCGAATATTTCCGCGTCGCCACGCCCGACTGGGACACCATCCGGTGGGCCTACGACAAGCGCCTGACCTATAGCCGCGCGGCTTTGCTGGAGCTCGATTTCCCGGCGAGCTTCGAGCCGCATGATCTCGACGATGTGGCGCAGCTCGATTGCCGCTTCCCGGTGATCCTCAAGCCGGCAGTGCGCAAGGGCACGGACGAATTCACGTTGGCCAAGGCCTGGAAGGCGGAGGACCGCGAAGGATTGCTGACCCTCTACAAGCGCGCCAGCGCGCTTATCGGCAGCGACGCCGTCATCGTGCAGGAGTGGATTCCGGGTGGCGGGGAATCGCAGTTTTCCTATGCCGCCTTGTGCGAGAAGGGCGAGCCGGTCGTCTCGCTGGTCGCGCGCCGCACCCGCCAGCATCCGATCGATTTCGGCCGCTCCAGCA
>JBOHII010000406.1:0-5420 GCA_050725955.1 Pseudolabrys sp.
CCATTGCTGCCCTCCTAGCCATGAAACATGGCGGATGTCTGCATCAGTACGGTCGCGGATCGACACGCACTGCATTCCGTTTACTACAGCGCAATGAAAAAAACAGTGTTCGACTTAACAAAGCGTGTATCCGCGTCGTGCAATGCAGCCTACACCGTCACCGATATCGCGCGAGCGCGATACAACTTTGTGCACGACGAACACGCGATGCATGATCGAGCACGCCGCGTAGAACGTTCTAAAAACATCGATAAAACAAGGTTTTCTTGCACTATCGATTGTGCGCATGCATTGCCGCGTGAGAAAAATTTTTTGCGCAGGCACGAACAAAATTTCGTCGACAGCGCAAGCCTTGACAACAAATGCACAGGGCAAAAATTTTTTCACAACTTGCCGCACAAATTGAAGCGTACGGCCCGGAATCGATCAAAAACGAGCGAATCAGTGACGAGTGATTCGCGCACGCGCGTTTACCGTCGTGAAAGTTTTGCCGTTCGAGGCGCGCCGATTCGAATTTGAAATGGAATTTTGCTCATCTGATTGCCGCATTGCACCCAAATCGGATGCAAACGCGCGCGATTGTCGCGCGCGGCATCAGAGTCCGAGTTTCTTTTTCAAGATTTCGTTGACCGCTTGCGGACTGGCCTTGCCGCCTGACGCTTTCATCACCTGCCCGACGAACCAGCCGATCGCTTTCGGATTGGTTTTGGAGTCGGCGACCTTGTCGGGATGCTTGACGATAATGTCGTCGACCGTCTTTTCGATTGCGCCCAAGTCGGTCACCTGCTTCATGCCGCGCGCTTCGACGATTGCGCGCGGATCGCCGCCCTCGCTCCACACGATCTCGAACAGATCTTTGGCGATCTTGCCGGAGATCGTGCTATCGCCGATCAAGTCGAGGATAGCGCCGAGCTGTGCGGCGGTCACCGGCGCCGCCGCGATGTCGCGGCCTTCCTTGTTGAGCCGCCCGAACAATTCGTTGATCACCCAATTGGCGGCAAGCTTGGCGTCGCGCCCCCTGGCCACCGCCTCGAAATACTCGGCGGTCTCGCGCTCGGCCACCAGCACGCCGGCATCGTAAGCCGAAAGCGCGAAATCCTGCGTGAAACGGGCCTTTTTCTCATCGGGCAGTTCCGGCAGTTGCGCCTTCAGCGCATCCACGTAAGCCGTATCGAATTCCAGCGGCAGCAAATCTGGATCGGGGAAATAGCGGTAGTCATGCGCCTCCTCCTTGGTGCGCATCGGGCGGGTCTCGCCCTTTTTCGGATCGAACAGTCGCGTCTCCTGAACGATCTTGCCGCCCTCCTCGATGATGTCGATCTGCCGGCGCGCCTCGTGCTCGATCGCCTGGCCGATAAAATTGATCGAGTTCATATTCTTGATTTCGCAGCGCGTATTGAGCGGTTCGCCCGGCTTGCGCACCGAGACGTTGACGTCGGCGCGCAGACTTCCCTTCTCCATGTTGCCGTCGCAGGTTCCCAAATAGCGCAGGATCGAGCGCATTTTGGTCAGGAACGCCATGGCATCGCGCGCCGAGCGCAGGTCCGGCTTCGACACGATCTCCATCAGCGCAACGCCGGAGCGGTTTAGATCGACATAGCTCATGTTCGGATGGCGGTCGTGCAGGCTCTTGCCGGCGTCCTGCTCGAGATGCAGCCGCTCGATGCCGACGGTGAACGCCTCGCCGCCGTCGAGATCGACGATCACCTCGCCTTCGCCCACGATCGGCTGCTTGTACTGGCTGATCTGATAGCCCTGCGGCAGGTCGGGATAGAAATAATTCTTGCGATCGAACACTGACTTCAGATTGATCTTCGCCTTCAGCCCCAAGCCGGTGCGGATCGCTTGACGGACGCATTCTTCATTGATCACCGGCAGCATGCCGGGCATGGCGGCATCGACCAGCGAGACGTGGCTGTTGGGCTCGCCTCCGAATTCGGTGGAGGCCCCGGAAAACAGCTTCGACTTGGAGGTGACCTGGGCATGCACCTCCATGCCGATGACCACTTCCCAGTCGCCGGCTGCGCCCTTGATCAGCTTGTCGGATTTGGCCTGCACGTTCATGCGGTACAACTAGCGTATGATCCCGAAAAGTGGAAACCGGTTTTCAGAAATGATCGTGCGCAAAAAACCGGCAGCTGCACTCGGCTGAACACCGCGCCAGAGCCGCAATTCGCGCGCCATTCCCGAAATTGGCCCAAATTCTGCTTAATGCGGTGGTGAAATGCGGTGGCGGAACCGCATTCAAGCGGCGCGCGTTTGAATACCAGACACCAGAGCCATATCAATGAACCAAGGACACGGCACCTTCGGATTGATCCTCGGCGGCATCGTCGCTTTGGCGGCGGTCATCTTTATTTTGAGCGGCGGCGAACTGGGCGGCAAGAAAACCGTCGCCGGCGACCAGGACCTTCCGCCGATCTCGGCCAATGACCAGAATTGAACGGGCGTAAACCGCGCGCTCACCACCACGCCTGCGGTGTGAAGTGTCCGGCCGCCTGCTCGATCACTGAAGCCGCCGCAAACAGCGTCTCCTCGTCGAACGGCCGGCCGATCAGTTGCAGGCCGAGCGGCAGGCCTTGCCCGTCCAACCCGGCCGGCACCGAAATCCCCGGCAGGCCCGCCATGTTCACCGTCACCGTGAACACGTCGTTCAGATACATCTCGACCGGATCGGCCTTGCCCTTCTCGCCGAGCCCGAACGCCGCCGAGGGCGTTGTCGGCGTAAGCATGGCGTGCACGCCTTGCTTGAAGCAATCCTCGAAATCGCGCTTGATCAGTGTGCGCACCTTCTGCGCGCGCAGGTAATAGGCATCGTAATAACCGGCCGAGAGCACGTAGGTGCCGATCATCACGCGCCGACGCACCTCGGCGCCAAAACCGGCGCTGCGCGTTTTCTCATACATGTCGATGATATCGCGGGCTTGTTCGCGCAGCCCGTAGCGCACGCCGTCATAGCGCGCGAGATTGGACGAAGCCTCCGCCGTGGCGACGATGTAATAGGCCGGCAGCGCGTATTTGGTGTGCGGCAGCGACACCTCGACCAGTTCGGCGCCGGCTGCCTTGAGCCACTCGCGGCCCTGGCTCCAAATATTCTCGATCTCGGCCGGCATGCCGCCGATCCGATATTCCTTCGGAATACCGATGCGCAGGCCCTTCACCGATCTGCCGACTGCGGCTTCGTAATCCGGCACCGGGCGATCGACGCAGGTGGTATCCTTGGCGTCGGGCCCAGCCATGGAGCGCAGCAGGATCGCGGCATCGCGTACCGTGCGCGCGAACGGCCCCGCCTGATCGAGCGAGGAGGCAAAGGCGACGATGCCCCAGCGCGAGCAGCGGCCATAAGTCGGCTTTATGCCGACCGTGCCGGTGAAAGCGGCCGGCTGCCGTATGGAACCGCCCGTGTCGGTGCCGGTCGCGCCCAGGCACAGTTGCGCGGCCACCGCCGCGGCCGAGCCGCCCGAGGAACCGCCGGGGACCAGCGGCACGTTCGAGCCATCGCAAGTCGGGTCTACCCGACTTGCGCCTTCTTGAAGTGCCGAACTCGGGCAAGCCCGAGTTCGGGTGCGCCGCCATGGCGAAATCACCGGGCCGAAATGCGAGGTCTCGTTCGACGAGCCCATGGCGAACTCGTCATTGTTGGTCTTGCCGAGCAGCACCGCCCCGTCGCGCCACAGATTTGCGGTCACCGTCGATTCGTAGGTCGGAACGAAATTATCGAGGATATGCGAGCACGCCGTCGAGCGTACGCCGGCAGTGCAAAACATGTCCTTCACTGCCAGCGGAATGCCTTCCAGGGGCCCGGCCTTGCCGACGGCGATGCGCGCGTCGCTCGCCTTGGCCATATCTTGGGCGTGGTCCGGCGTGTCCAGCACAAAGGCATTGAGCGCGCGCGCCTTCTCCATCGCCCTGAGATGCGCGTCGACCAATTCTCGCGCCGAGAAGCTCTTTTTCTTCAGCCCGTCGCGCGCTTCCGCCAGGCTAAGCGAATTCAAGTCACTCACGATCGGCGCTCATCCGTCGCCGACTGCGCAGCAGGCGGTTCGCCCTCGGGCGCCTCGCAGGCAAAACGCGCGGCTTGCTCGCGCAGGATGTGCCCCTGCTCCTCCGGCGGCAGTGCGTCGATCATGTTCCAGAAGGTGAGCTCACAGGCGATGCACATCACTCGATCACTTTCGGAACCAGAAAGAAATTGTCGTCGCTTTGCGGCGCGTTCCTAACGATATCCTCGGCGATGCCGCCGTCATTCACCACGTCTGCCCGTTTCTTCATCGCCATCGGAGTCACCGAAGTCATTGGCTCGACGCCCGCGACGTCGACCTCCTGCAACTGCTCGACGAAGGCGAGCATGGCGTTTAGCTCGTCCTTGAGGTGCTCGACCTCGTTCTCGGCAAGGGCGATGCGCGCCAGGTGCGCGATGCGTCGGACGGTATCGGCGTCGACGGACATTGAAACCTCAACGGAAACGATCTCGCGCGTATAGCAGAGGCCCAATCGGCCTCGCAACGCTCGTGGCGGTCGTGGTTGGCGCCGAGAAAGACACGTGGCGTGCCGCCAGGTCCCGCACGGCCGGTTGCGCCAAACCCGCCAAAGGAGGCTTCGCAAGCCCTCTGGCGCCCGCCGCAAGCCGGGTTTTGCCGACTTGCGCACTAAACGCGCCCGATCTCGGCTAAACCCGAGATCCGGTGCGCTCTGTTCCCTCATCGGGAACGGAAAAAGGGAAGCCGGCGTGCCCGGCACCGTCAAAGAATAGGTAAAGCGGAGCGTTGCCTATTCGGCCGGAACGGCGGCCCCAGGCATGACAACCGCCGGTGCGCCTGCATCTTGCGTCAGCCGCGCGCTCAACCACTTCGCCGCCGCGATCGCCAGCACCGCTACCGCCACACCGGCGAACAGGTCGACAAAATAATGCGCACCGCCGATCGGGGTCGCCAGCAGCATGACGCCGTTACTCAACAGTGCAATCGGCCGCATCCAGCGCACCGCCCAGAACCCCCACAGATAGAGCACCGCGCTGCAGGCATGGAAGCTCGGAAAAGTAACGATGCCGACAAGGTGAAAGATGTCGAGTTGGCGCAGCGTGCCGTTATGGATCAGCGCCATGTCGTGGGTGGAGCTTATATAGGCGCCGGAGGTAAACACCGCCGGGTCGACCTTGATGCCCAGTTGGTCATAGGTGCCGAGCGCCGGTACCAGGGTCGAGATCGCCGTGGTCGCGATCAGCGCCAGCGCGAAGGCAAGCGTGAATTGCTGCAGGCGACGGTAGCGGCCGGTCCAGCCGAGCACCGCCGGTATGCCGAATACCGGCCAGCCGATCATGGCATAGCCAAGCGACAGCGCCGGCAGCAGGGCCGGCCATTGCAGCATGAAATGGAAATACGCCACCCAGTCGATACCGAGGGCACGGTCTAGCGCGGCCA
>JBOHII010000407.1:0-11001 GCA_050725955.1 Pseudolabrys sp.
CGGCTGCGGCTCGAAGACCGGCTCGCCGGTGTCAGCGTCGAACCCGGTCTGCACCTTGCGCACCAGGCTCTCGCCCTTGGCTTTGGCGTCGGCGAGCCGAGCGTTGAAACCCTCGACATTGCGCACGCCGAGCTTCGACATCTTGCGATAACGGTTTTCCATCTCGCGCACCGTCCATACCGGCTACGACAAGGAGAGCGGCGAGGCGATCTACGAGAAGGAAGAGCTCGATCTCGAGCCGTTACCTTTCGTGGTGGTGATCGTCGACGAGATGGCCGATCTGATGATGGTCGCCGGCAAGGACATCGAAGGCGCCATCCAGCGCCTGGCGCAGATGGCGCGCGCCGCCGGCATCCACGTCATCCTCGCCACGCAGCGCCCGTCGGTCGACGTGATCACCGGCACCATCAAGGCGAACTTTCCGACCCGCATCTCGTTCCAGGTCACTTCCAAGATCGACAGCCGCACCATTTTGGGCGAGCAAGGCGCCGAACAACTGCTCGGCCAGGGCGACATGCTCTATATGGCCGGTGGCGGGCGCATCAGCCGCGTGCACGGGCCCTTCGTGTCGGACGACGAGGTCGAGAAGGTGGTGCGTCACCTCAAATCGCAAGGCCAACCGGAATATCTCGATGAGGTCACCGCCGGCGATGCGGAAGAGGGCGAGGACGGCGCCGTGTTCGATGCGACCGGCATGGGGCTCGCCGAAGGCGGCGACCTTTACCAGCAGGCTGTCGCGGTGGTGAAACGCGACCGCAAGGCATCCACGTCCTACATCCAGCGCCGGCTGCAGATCGGCTACAACCGCGCCGCCTCGCTGATGGAGCGCATGGAACAGGAAGGCGTCATCGGCCAGCCCAACCATGCTGGAAAACGCGAGATCCTGATTCCCGAGAACCCGGCTGACGACCGTTATTAGCTCCGGTTTTTGCGTGCGGCGTCACCAGAATGAGCCGGTGGCGACAAGCAGAGATCGCGATAAGGCTCGAATCAGCGCATAATTCGGGCCGTGAAATCGCCACATGCTGCACTTACTGCAGCGTGACGGAAACGGAGATTTTGATGGTGGGACATTGCACGGCGCGAACCGGCCGCAACCTAGCGATTGTCGCATTGTTGGCTTGCCTTGCCACCCCGGTGCTCGCCGACAACGTCCCGCTTCCGCCGCCGCGCCCTGCGCCCCAGCCATTGATCACCGGCTCGATTGCCGCGCGCTTTGCCATTCCGGGTGCGGCCATGCGCGCCCGCGCACAAGCCACCCAGCCGCAAGCCACCCAGCCGCAGGCCATCAAGCCACCCGATCCGATTTCCAATCCGTTTGCCGCCTTGCTCGGCCGGCCGGCGCCGGCCGCCTCGCTCAGTCCGGAGCAGCGCGCCATCGTCGAGCGGGTGGATAATTATCTCTCCAACATGCAGGTGCTGTCGGGCAAATTCGTTCAGGTCGGTCCCGATGGCCGCCGCACCCAGGGCAATTTCTATATTTCCAAGCCCGGCCGCGTGCGTTTCGAATACGACGATCCGAGCCCGATTGAGCTGATCGCCGACGGCTCCTCCGTGGTGGTGCGCGACCGGCGGCTGGCGACACAGGACGTCTATCCGTTGTCGCAGACGCCGCTGCGCTTCCTGCTTGCCGGCCATGTCGACCTGATGAAGGACGCAAACCTCGTCGCGGTCTATTCCGACGACGTGTTCGTCACCGTGGTGGTCGACGAGAAGAACGGACTGGTCGGTACCAGCCGGCTGATGATCATGTTCTCGGCCAAGGACATGCAGCTCAAGCAATGGACGGTGACTGACCCGCAGGGCTACGACACCACCGTCGCGGTGTATAATCTCGACACCACCCGGCGGCCCGATCCCAGCATGTTCAAGATTGACCTCACGAATTACGGCAGTAAATTCTGATTCATTCGCCGTCTCGCTAGCAGACTCAGGCGCCGTCGTGCCCGGTCAACCAGGCGCACGCTTGTGCCAGGCATCGACACTTTTCAATGCCTATAACGAATTAAGACGTGGATGGCCTGGACAAGCCCTGCCACGATGAATGGAAATTCGCCGTCGTGCGTCCTAGATTGTTGACCATGCCCCTTACCTTCACCACCTGGAATATCAACTCCGTCCGCTTGCGCATCGATCTGGTCGCCAGGTTTCTCAAAGCGGCGCGCCCCGACGTGCTCTGCCTGCAAGAGACCAAATGTCCGGACGACGCCTTCCCGCTCAAGCGATTCAAGCGGCTCGGTTATGAACATGCCGCGCTCAACGGGCAGAAGGGCTATCACGGCGTCGCCGTGCTTTCGCGCGTGCCGTTTGAGGGTGTCGACGTGCAGAGTTTCTGCGGCAAGACCGACTGCCGCCACGTGTCGGTGGTTTTGGGCGAGCGCGCCGGTTTGCGCGACCCCATCACGCTGCATAACTTCTATGTGCCGGCCGGCGGCGACGAGCCGGACCCTGAGATCAATCCCAAATTCCGCCACAAGCTCGATTTCCTCGACGAGATGGGTAGTGCTCTGGCCTTGCGCCCACCGAAATCGGCGCGCGCCATTCTGGTCGGCGACCTCAACGTGGCGCCGCTCGAACACGACGTGTGGAGTCACAAACAAATGCTCAAGGTGGTCTCGCATACGCCGATCGAATGCGAGAAGCTCAACGCCGCGCGCAGCGCCGGCCAATGGATCGACACCATGCGCGTGTTCACGCCGGAGCCGGAGAAGCTCTACACTTGGTGGAGCTACCGCGCGATGGATAATTGGAAGACCGCCGACCGCGGCCGCAGGCTCGATCACATCTGGACCTCGGATGCGCTCGCCGACCGCATCTCCGCGATCAAGATCGCCAAGAACTATCGCGGGGCCGCCCGTCCCTCCGACCACGTGCCGGTGACGGCAACGGTGCAAGCTTAAACGGTGCAAGCGTAACCCCCGCGTCCCGTGCGCAACGGTGCGCGGCACCGCATTCGGGACACGATTTTATTTCTGCAACTTCTGCTTCACGCCGCCGAGATCGAGAGTCCAGCGCTCGACCCGGCCGGCCATGGCGTCGCGCAACTGCTCGGCGGCGGCCGGGTAGCCCTCCAGCATCTTGCGGAACAGGCTGCGCGAAATGCGGATCACCACGGTCGGCTCCTTCGCGATCGCGGTGCCCTGGCACACCGTATCGGTAAACAGCGCGAGTTCGCCCACCAGCGTGCCGGGCCCGGCGGTGATTTCCTTGCCCTCGGTCAGCGTACCCGGCTCCAGCTGCAGCGAGCCTTCCTGCACCATATAGCCGGCATCGGCGAGCTCACCGGCGTAGTACAACACGGCGCCCTTTTGCAGGCTGCGGGATTCCGCGCCGATCGCCAGCACGCGCAGCGCCTGTTTGCCGAGCGCCGCGAAGGTCGGCACCTGTTCGAAGAAGGCGATGTCGTCTTCCAGGGACATGGATTCTTCCCGTCATGCCGAGACGCGAGCGATCGGCGCGTTTACGCGCGTCGTCGACGCGCCACGACAAGCAGGCCCTGGATGACAAACGAAAATACTCACGGCACCAGCTTGTAGCCGCCGGCTTCCGTCACCAGGATCGCCGGTTGCGCCGCGTCCTTCTCGATCTTCTGCCGCAGCCGGTAGATGTGCGTCTCCAGCGTGTGGGTAGTGACGCCGGAATTATAGCCCCAGACTTCCTGCAACAATGTCTCGCGCGACACCGGCTTTTGCGACGCGCGATAGAGATAGCGCAGGATGGCGGTTTCCTTTTCGGTCAGCCGCACCTTGCTGCCCTTCGGGCTGAGCAGGAGCTTCGAGGAGGGCCGGAACGTGTATGGCCCGATGGTGAAAACGGCGTCCTCGCTCGCCTCGTGCTGGCGCAATTGCGCACGGATGCGGGCGAGCAGCACGGCAAAGCGGAACGGCTTGCTGACGTAGTCGTTGGCGCCGGATTCTAGACCCAGGATGGTGTCCGAGTCGGTGTCATGGCCGGTGAGCATGATGATCGGCGCCTTGAAGCCGTTTTTGCGCAGGATGCGCACGGCTTCGCGGCCGTCGACGTCCGGTAACCCGACATCCATGATCACCAGGTCAATCTGCCCGCCCTTGGCCGCCTGCACCCCCTTGGTGCCCGAGTCGACCGCGATGGCATCGAACTCTTCGTGCAGCGCCAGCTGCTCGACCAGCGCGTCGCGCAGTTCGGCGTCGTCATCGACAATCAGGATGGTACGCTTGTTGGGCATTAGGCAAAGGTCCCCAGCACGACAATATTCGCGAAGTAGAGCATTCAGGGCTAAAAGAGCAAGCGCGAACTGGTATTTAGCACGTGCGGGCCGTGTCGCCGGCGGGGAATTGGAGTTTTCGGACGTGGCGCGGGCAAAGCCTGAAACATCGTTGCGGCGGCTGATCGTGCGGCGCAAGCCGGCGCAAGCATCGCGCGGCGTATTGCTGGCTGGACCGCTGGCGCTGCCGGTGGCGCTCGGCCGTGCCGGCATCAAAGCCAACAAGCGCGAAGGCGATGGCGCAACCCCGCGCGGCGGCTTCCGGCTCAAGCGTCTGTGGTGGCGCGCCGACCGGCACCCGCGGCCCGCCACATTGTTGCCGGTGCGACCGATCGGCGCCGAGGACGGCTGGTGCGAGGATCCCGCCGACCGCCGATATAACCGGCCGCTCAAGCTTTCGCCCGCATCCACGGCCGACCGCCTGAGGCGCGACGACCGGCTCTACGATTTCATCGTCGAGCTCGACCACAATACGCGGCCGCGCATTGCCGGCCGCGGCAGCGCCGTCTTTATCCATGTAGCGCGGCCGGGCTTCGCGCCGACCGCGGGCTGCGTCGCGCTCGACATTAATTCGCTGCGCCGCCTGCTGGCGCGCATCGGCCCGCGCACGCGAATTGTGGTTGATTGATTCTTACTTTCATCGCCCCGGCGACCATTGATTAAGCATAGCCGCTCGCAGGCGGAGCCATAACCGCCACATTAACTGAATGGGCATGGCGGCATGATATTCCGATCGACGGCGTGGCAACTGCGTAAGAAATGGAAAAACGGATCGCGCCGGGGGTGAGAATGGATGCGTCAACTACACAAGGCTCTCTTGCATCGCCGCGGTCCGGACCGGAATTGATCGGCCGCGTGGCGGCGGTCTCCGGTTCGCAAGCCACCGTCGAGTTCACCGTGCGCAACGCCGGCGGCGAGCATCCCACGGTCGGAAAATTCATGGGCATGCTGGCCGACAAAGCCTTGATTATCGGCCTGGTCACGGATATCGGCGAGCAGGCGATGGTGGCGCCGGCCGGCGGGCCGGCCTATCGCAAAATCGCGCGCCTCGACCTGGTCGGCGAAATCCGCGCCGACGCGGCCGGTGCTGCGCGTTTCCAGCGCGGCGTCATGGAATATCCCAACATCGGCGACGGCACGCTGCTGCTCACCGAGGATGAACTGCGGCTGGTTTATGGCGGCGCCGATGTCGATCACGCGCATGTCGGCGACCTGCAGCAAAATCCGAAAATCGGCGTGCATATCGACATCGACCAGCTTGTGGGCCGCCATTTCGCCGTCGTCGGCGCGACCGGCGTTGGCAAGTCGAGCGGCGTTGCCATCATCCTGCAGAAAATCCTCGACACCCGGCCGAACCTGCGCATCTTCCTGGTCGATCCGCACAACGAATACGGCCGCTGCTTCGGCGACAAGGCGCAGGTGTTGACGCCGCGCAATCTGCGCCTGCCTTTCTGGCTGTTCAATTTCGAGGAGACAGTCGACGCCTTCTTCGCCGGCCGGCCCGGCGTCGACGAGGAAGTCGAGATCCTCTCGGAAGTCATTCCGATGGCCAAGGCGGCCTATCTGCAATACCGCGTCAACAATGAGCGCACGCTCTCCAAGAAACGCGATCCGCGCGACGCCGGCTTCACCGCCGACACGCCGGTGCCCTACCGCATCGAGGATCTCATCACCTTGCTCGACGAGCGCATGGGCAAGCTGGAAAACCGCAATTCGCGCATGGTCTATCACCGGCTGATCGGCCGCATTCAGACCTTCCGCAATCACCCGCGCTACGCCTTCATGTTCGAGAACGCCAATATCGGCGGCGACACCATGGCGGAAATCCTTGGCCACCTGTTCCGCCTGCCGCCGCAAGGCAAGCCGATGACCATCATGCAGCTCGCCGGCTTCCCGGCCGAAGTGGTCGACTCGGTGGTCTCGGTGCTTTGCCGCATGGCATTCGACTTCGGACTGTGGAGCGACGGCGTGGCTCCCCTGCTGTTCGTCTGCGAGGAAGCGCACCGCTACGCGCCGGCCGACAAGCAGATCGGCTTCGGCCCCACGCGCCGCGCGCTCTCTCGCATCGCCAAGGAAGGCCGCAAGTACGGCGTGTTCCTCGGCCTGGTGACGCAGCGGCCGGCGGAGATCGATCCGACCATCGTGTCGCAGTGCTCGACGCTGTTCGTCATGCGGCTGTCGAACGACCGCGACCAGGCGCTGATCCGCTCGGCGGTGTCGGACGCCGCGGTCAACCTGCTCTCGTTCATCCCGTCGCTCGGCACCCGCGAAGTGTTCACCTTCGGGCCCGGCGTGGCGTTGCCGACGCGCATGCGCTTCCAGGAATTGGAAGCGGAACGACGGCCGAACAGCGAGGCATCGGGCAATACCCGCTCGGATGCCGGCACCAATATGAGCCGCGACCTGATTTCCACGGTGATCGAGCGCTGGCGCAGCGCCAGCATGAGCCACCGCGCCGACGACGAATTTGCCGACTACGGCTCATCGCTCGATGCCGCGCCGTTGCAGCCGGCGATGCCGGTTGGCCCCGTCCCGGTGCCGCCCTCGCCGCGCGGCGAGGCACTGCGCTCGAGTCTGTTGAAGAAGCCGCTCGAGGCGGGCTCGTTCAGCAACCCGCAAGCGACTAGATCGCCGTTGCCGCCGCGGTTCAAGTAGTCCGTCCCCCGAAAATCGCGCTACCGACCCGCACGTGGGTGGCGCCGAGCTGGATGGCGGTGGCGAAATCCGCGCTCATGCCCATCGACAGCAGCTTGAGGCCGTTGCGCCGCGCGATCTTGGCGGTGAGTGCGAAATGCGGTCCCGGCGCCTCCTCGAGCGGCGGAATGCACATCAGTCCGGAAATCGTCAGTCGATATTTGTCGCGGCACGCGGCCAGGAACGCATCGGCGTCCTGCGGCAGCACGCCCGCCTTCTGCGCCTCGGCGCCGGTGTTGACCTCGACGAACAGCAGCGGGGAACGCCCCTGCTTGGCGGTTTCCTTGGCCAAGGCTTCGCAAAGGCTGGCGCGGTCGAGCGAATGAATGGCGTCGAACAAAGCCACGGCTTCCTTGGCCTTGTTGGATTGCAGCGGGCCGATCAGATGCAATGAGGTGCCGGGATGCTTGGCCAATAAGGGGGGCCATTTTCCCCTAGCCTCCTGCACCCGGTTTTCGCCGAACACGCGTTGGCCGGCGGCGATGACCGGCTCAATCGCTTCGGGCGAAAATGTCTTCGACACCGCCACCAGCGTCACTTGCGCGGAATCGCGCCCGGCGTCACGGGCCGCGCGCGCGATTTCGGCGCGGACATGAGCGAGACCGGCGGGCGTGGTCGCTGTGGTTTCCATTGTGCGCCCCAATAACAGCTTGCAACCGCCCGCGAAAGCGAAGCCGGGCAGCGGCGGCGATGAAAAAACTACATTTCGACCTGCAGCGCGATAGCGACCACCCGCTCGGACGGAATATTGTAGAAGTCTGTTGCCCTGGTGGCGTTGCGCCAAAGAAATGCGAACAGGCGAGCCTGGAAACGCGACAAGACCGACTTCTGACGCGCAGGTATCACCTCTTCATGGCCGAGGAAAAACGTCGCCTTGTCCGGATCCACCGCCAACCCCAGGTGCTCGCAAAGCCGCAGCGCCACCGGGATACTTGGGCTCTGCATAAAGCCGTAACGGAGCACGACACGGTGGAACCCGCAGGTCAACTCTTCGATTTCCGCCCGCTCCGCGGCGGCAATGCGAGGAACGTCGGCGATTGCGACCGTCACCAGAATAACCCGCTCGTGCAGCACTTGAATGTGTTCGAGCGTGTGAGTGAGCAATGGCGGGGTCTCAGTCGCGTTCGACGTCATGAACACTCCGGTGCCAGGCACACGCTTTGGTTTGGATATTGCGATGCGCTTGAGAAATTCGTCGAGCGGTTCACGGTTCTCGTCCGTGATCAACTGCAACCGCTCCACGCCATGCCGCCATACCGCCATCACGGTAAAAATAAGGCCCGCGATCAACACAGGATACCAGCCGCCTTCGAAAAATTTGAACAGGTTCGAGCCGAGGAACGCGAGATCGATGACGAGGAACGAAATCGATAGAGCGCCGGCGAGCGCCGGATGCCAGCCGAACCGAAGCGCCACAAAGAACGTCAATATGGTGGTGATGACCATGTCGGCCGATACGGCAAGACCGTACGCCGATGCCAGGTTACTCGACGATTCAAATCCGATCACCAAAGCGATGGTCGCGATCATCAGGCCCCAATTGACGATTGGTATGTAGATTTGGCCGATATGCTCCCGGTCGGTCTGCAAAATCGTGAGGCGCGGAAGCTGGCCAAGTTGCACGGCCTGGCGCGTCAGGGAAAACGCGCCGGAGATGACCGCTTGCGAGGCGATCACCGTCGCAATGGTGGCGAGAACGACAAGCGGATAACGCGCCCATGCGGGCCCGAGACCATAAAACGGATGCACCATTTCGCCAGGATCGCTCAGCACGAGCGCGCCTTGCCCGAAATAGTTCAGCAACAAGGCGGGCAGCGCGACGGCAAACCAGGCCAATCGGATCGGCTGCCGACCGAAGTGCCCCATATCGGCATAGAGGGTTTCCGCGCCGGTGACCGCAAGGAATACGGTTCCCAGGATTATGAAGCCGGCCAATCCATGATCGATCAGGAAACCGGCGGCGTGAACGGGATAGAGCGCGGCGAAGACGCGTGGCTCGCGAGCAATACCCATGATGCCGAGCAGGCCCAGTACCACGAACCAACCCAGCATGATCGGCCCGAACAGCGCGCCGATCTTCGACGTGCCGCGCTTTTGCACGGCGAACAGCGCCAGCAGGATAACCACCGCGATCGGCACGACGTAATCGTCTAACAGCGGCGTTGCCAGTTTCAACCCTTCCACCGCGCTCAATACCGAAATCGCGGGGGTAATGGTGCCGTCGCCATAGAGCAGCGCCGCGCCGAATAGCCCCATCAACATCAATACGTGACGGCGCGAGCCGGCCGCCGAGTGCCACGGATTCAACAAAGCGACCAGCGCTATGATGCCGCCTTCGCCTTTGTTGTCCGCTCGCAGGACGAACAGCAGGTATTTGATCGAAACGACAACGATCAACGACCATACGATCAGCGAAAGCAGGCCAAGCACGTTGTCACTGCTGGAGGCGACCCCGTGCACGCCGTGAAAGGACTGCTTGAAGGCATAGAGCGGGCTGGTGCCGATGTCCCCATAGACCACCCCGAGCGCGGCGACCGACAGCGCGAGCAGCGGTCGGCGTTCGGCCTCGTCGTCATTGCTGCCGTTCTTTGAGGCAACCGCGGGAGCCTGCGGCGGTCTCGCGGCTTGCTGTACGTCCATGCGGGCGGCCGGACTCTGCGCTGTGGAAACACCCCGAAGCTAATCGATCCCCGGCGGTTCATCCAATCGTCAAGATCCCGGCGGCCGCCCGTTGACCCTTAGCCTCTTCCCTATCCGCTCCCGGGTCCGTAAATAGACCCGCAAATGACCGCCGAATCGCAGAAAAACGAGCGCTACAACGCCGGCGCGGCCGAGGCGCGCTGGCAAAAGACGTGGGACGAGCGCGGCATCTTTGCCACGTCGAACGACGACCCGCGCCCGAAATACTATGTGCTGGAGATGTTCCCCTACCCGTCGGGGCGCATCCACATGGGCCACGTGCGCAATTACACCATGGGCGACGTGGTGGCGCGCTTTAAGCGGGCGATGGGCTTGGCGGTGCTGCACCCGATGGGCTGGGACGCCTTCGGCTTGGCCGCCGAAAACGCCGCACTCGAACGCGGGATCCACCCCAAGACCTTGACCTACGCCAACATCGCGACGATGAAGAAGCAGCTCCGCTCCCTCGGGCTATCGCTCGACTGGGCGCGCGAACTCGCGACCTGCGACCCGAGCTACTACAAGCACCAGCAAAAAATGTTTCTCGAATTCATCAAAGCCGGGCTGGTCGAGCGCAAACAGTCGAAGGTGAACTGGGACCCGGTCGATCACACCGTGCTTGCCAACGAGCAGGTGATCGACGGCCGCGGCTGGCGCTCGGGCGCCGTGGTCGAGCAGCGCGAGCTGACGCAGTGGTTCTTCAAGATCACCGATTACTCCGACGACCTGCTCAACGCGCTCGACACGCTGGATCGCTGGCCGGACAAAGTGCGCCTGATGCAGAGGAACTGGATCGGCCGCTCGGAAGGCTTGCTCATCCGCTTCATGCTCGATACGGCGACCACGCCAAATGCCGAAAGCGAATTGGACATTTTCACCACCCGGCCGGACACGTTGTTCGGCGCCAAGTTCATGGCGTTGTCGGCGGATCACCCGCTGGCGGCAGCGGCAGCCGCGAAAAATCCCAAGCTCGCGGCGTTCATCGAGCAGTGCCGCCACATTGGCACCGCGCAGGCGGCGATCGACACCGCCGAGAAGATGGGTTTCGACACCGGCATCAGGGCGGAGCATCCGTTCGACCCGAATTGGACGCTGCCGGTCTATGTCGCCAATTTTATTTTGATGGACTACGGCACCGGCGCCATTTTCGGCTGTCCGGCGCACGACCAGCGCGACCTCGACTTCGTCAACAAATACGGCCTCGGCAACACGCCGGTGGTCTGCCCGCCGGGACAGGACCCAAAGACCTTCGTCATCACCGACGTCGCCTATGACGGCGACGGCAGCATGATCAATTCGCGCTTCCTCGACGGCATGACCATCGAGCAGGCAAAAGAGGAAGTGGCGCGGCGGCTTACACGCGAGACTCGCCCCCTCCCCAACCC
>JBOHII010000408.1:0-5355 GCA_050725955.1 Pseudolabrys sp.
GCCGGTGGCAAAGCCGACGCGCAGGCCGGGCAGGTTCGAGCGCTTGGACAGCGAGTGGAACACAACCGTGTTGGCGAAGTCGGGCCCCGAGGCTTCCAGCATGCCGGCCGGCGGGTGCTCGCTGTAGATCTCGCAATAGCATTCGTCGGCGAACACCAGAAAGCCGAAGCGGCGGGCAAGGCCGCCAAGTTTGTCGAGATAGGCGCGCGATGCGACAGCGCCTTGCGGATTCGACGGCGAGGCAATGTAGAACGCCACGGTGCGCGCCAGCAGCGCGTCGTCGAGCGCGTCAAGGTCGGGCAGGAAGCCGCTCTCTTTGCGCGCCGGCATGTAGACCGGCTCGCAATCGGCGGCGATGGCGCCGGCGGCATAGGCGGCATAAAAAGGATTGGGGATCAGCATGGCCGGCAAAGTTCCAGGATTGCCGGCGCTGCGGGAAACCCAGCGCTTGGCGGCGATGGCGCCGAGAAACAGTCCCTCGCGCGTGCCGTTGAGTACCAGCACCTCGCGCTCGGCATCGACCGGGCGAGCAAGCCCGTAACGGCGGCCGAGCCATTGCGCGACCGCGCGGCGGAAAGGCTCGCCGCCTTTGTTGGCCGGGTAACGGCCGAACTCGTCGAGATGGGCGGCGAGCTCGGGACCCACGAAAGACGGAATCGGGTGCTGCGGTTCGCCGATCGACAGGTTGATGGCGGGCTTGCCCGGCGCGATGCCGGCAATCAATTCGGTCAGTCGCACGAACGGCGAGCGGGCGTCAGCCGGCTTTTGCGTCGCCGTGGCAGGGGAAGAGGAAGGCTCGCGCTGGGCGGTCATCGGGACCATGGGTTACCGCGGCGGGCGGGCGCCGCCACACAAGGGCCCGGCCACAATAGGGAGATCGAGGTTAAGACCCGATTAACCATCGGTCCGGCCGCACGCCTGGCGCCGCCGCAAACGCACCGGGAGCCGCATAAAAGAGAGAGGCCCCCGGCTCTTGCGAACCGGGGGCCTCGACGGAAGGGACAGTGCCGGGTTTCCGCCCCTACCGCTAGCTTGTCTCTTACTGGACGGCTTCGCCGTGCAGCGCGAGGTCGAGACCTTCGCGTTCCACCTCTTCGGACACGCGCAGGCCGATAATCGCGTCGATGATCTTGAGAATGATCAGTGAGACGATGGCGTCGTAGATCAAGATGATGAGGATACCCTCGATCTGGTTGATCACCTGGCCCGCATTGCCTTCGATCAGGCCGGCGGTGCCGCCGTATTCGTTGATCGCGAACACGCCGGTGAGCAACGCGCCGGTGATACCGCCGACGGCATGAACGCCGAAGCAGTCCAGCGCGTCGTCGATGCCGTGCATGTGCTTGAGGCCGGTAACGCCCCAGTAGCAGACGACGCCGGCGGCGACGCCGATGACCATCGAGCCGACCGGGCCGACGAAGCCCGAGGCCGGAGTGATGGCGACCAGGCCGGCGACGGCGCCGGAGCAGATGCCGACGACGGTCGGCTTGCCGCGGTGCGCCCATTCCACCAGCATCCAGGTGAAGCCGGCGACGGCGGTGGCGATTTGCGTCACGGCCATGGCCATACCGGCCTGCATACCAGCGGTGACAGCCGAACCGGCGTTGAAGCCGAACCAGCCGACCCACAGCAGCGAGGCGCCGATGAACGTCAGCACCATGTTATGCGGCGGTCCGGTTTCCTTGCGCTTGCCGAGGCAGATGGCGCACATCAAGCCGGCAACGCCGGAATTGATATGCACCACGGTGCCGCCGGCGAAGTCGAGAACGTGGATCATGGCGTCGGAGTTGCCGGACGACAGGAAGCCGTCCGAACCCCAGACCCAGTGAGCGACCGGGGCGTAAACCAGGATCGACCAGATGCCGATGAACCACAGCATCGCCGAGAACTTCATGCGCTCGGCAAAGGCGCCCGCGATCAGCGCAGGAGTGATGATCGCAAACGTCATTTGGAAGCACATGTACACCATCTCGGGGATGGTGACCGCGAGCCCGTTCGGATTGCCCGCGCCCGTGCTTATGTCGCTGAGTACGCCTTGCAGGAACACACGCGTGAGCCCGCCTATGTACGGTGAGCCGGGCGTGAACGCCAAACTGTAGGTCAGAACGGCGTAGACGATCGTGACCAAGCAGGTGATGGCGAAGCTCGTCATCACCGTGTCGCCCACGTTCTTCTTGCGGGTCAAGCCGCCATAGAACAGGCCGAGGCCGGGAACGGTCATCATCAGCACGAGAGCGACTGAGGCGAGCATCCAGGCAGTGTCGCCCGAGTTCGGTGCGCACTTGGTCGTCACGGCTTTTTTCGGATCGGCATCGTTGGCACAGGCCGGCGCCGGTGCCGGCGCTGCCGGAGCCGCCGCGGCGGGGGCGGGCGCAGCGCCTGGTGCGGGCGTCTGCGCATAGGAGGTCGAGTAGACCCCCACGCTCAAAACGAGAGCGAGCAATATCCCGAAGGCGAGAGCCATAAGTCCCGCACGGGAGGATTTCTTCAACGTCATGGTCTAACTCCTGTCCGTATTGTTTGCGGTGCGGGCTACTAGAGGGCCGCAGCGTCGGTTTCGCCGGTGCGGATGCGCACGGCGTGATCCAGCGCGAAGACGAAAATCTTGCCGTCGCCGATCTGGCCGGTCTTGGCGGCGCCGGTGATGGCGCCGATGACCTTGTCGACCTGGGTGGATGCCACCGCCACTTCCACTTTGACTTTCGGCAGGAAGCTCACCGCATACTCGGCCCCACGGTAAATTTCGGTGTGACCCTTTTGACGCCCGTAGCCCTTGACCTCGGTAACAGTCAGCCCTTGCACCCCGATGGAGGTCAGAGCGTCGCGGACCTCGTCGAGTTTGAAAGGCTTGATAATGGCCATGACGATTTTCATGGATTCGATCCCCGCTTGAGCCCGTTTTCTACAGTCACGCAGTGCGGGCGGTTTCACTGAGCCCGGCCCGCAAAACGCACTTCGCGGGCAAAGCCGGGCCAATAGACTCAAAAGCCGTGCCAGATGCGGGAGGCGCCCGCATCCCGCTGATTCGATGAACGAATTTTTACCATTAGGGCAGGACGCCAGTGCTCTCGCGGGGCTTCAGCCCAAAGTAGCGCCAAGAGTCATGGGGTCTGCATAAATTTTATGCAGACTCCCGCGACGGTAGAATAACGCCCGCCACGATTGCGGGCGCAGCCTGGTTTCCGGCTACTGCAAGGCCTCGCCGTGCTGGGTGACGTCGAGCCCCATCACCTCGTCCTCGTGGCGCACCCGGAGCGGAACGATCGCACCCACCACCTTGAGAACGACAAAGGTCATGACACCCGACCATGCGAGCGTCACCGCGATTCCATAGAGTTGGGCCAGCACCTGCCGCGGATTGCCTTCGAGCAGGCCGGATACCCCGCCCGGCAATTCGGGCGTCGCCGACAGTGCGCCAACCGCCAGGACGCCGACCAGGAACGTGCCGGTCAGGCCGCCGATGCCGTGCACGCCGAACACGTCGAGCGAGTCGTCATAGCCGACCTTGAGCTTGAGCCAAGTGCAGGCCCAGAAGCAGACCGCCCCGGCGATCACGCCGATCAGCGCGCCTTGCATCGGCAGCACGAAGCCGGAGGCCGGCGTGATGGTGCCGAGCCCGGCCACCGCGCCGGAAATCATACCGAGCACAGACGGTTTGCCGCGCATCCACCATTCCAGCACCATCCAGGTGAAGGCGCCGGCGCTGGCCGCCAAATGCGTGGACACGATCGCCATGGCGGCGCGCGAGTCGGCGGCAAGCGCCGAGCCGCCGTTGAAGCCGAACCAGCCGACCCACAACAGGCCGGTGCCGATCACCGCCAAAGTGAGATCGTGGGGCGACAGATTTTCACTGCCATAGCCGCGCCGCTTGCCGACCACTGTGGCCGCGACCAGGCCGGCGATGCCGGCATTGAAATGCACCACCAGGCCGCCGGCGAAATCGATCACGCCGTGGCTGCCGAGGAAGCCGCCGCCCCACACCCAATGCGCGATCGGCACATAGACCAGCAGCAACCAGAACACGCAGAACAGAAGAAACGCCGAAAAGCGCAAACGATCGGCGACCGATCCGGCGACCAGCGCCACCGTGATAACGGCGAAGGTCATTTCATAAATCATAAAAAGGCTTTCGGGAATCGTCTTGGCGTGCGGCGAAATCGTATCGAGCGTCATGCCGCTGAGAAATATGCGGTCTAGGCCGCCAATAAATTCGCCGTCGCCGGTGAAGGTGAGCGAATAGCCTGCGACTGCCCAGAGAATGGAAACCAGGAAAGTGGCGGCCATGCATTGCGCCATGGTGGCGAGCACATTCTTCTTGCGCACCATGCCGGCATAGAACAATGCGAGGCCCGGTATCGTCATCATCAGCACCAGGCCGGTGGCGCCCAGCATCCAGGCGGTATCGGCGGCGGAGATCTTGCCGGCTTGCGCGAAAGCCGGCGAAGCAGCGAAAGTTGCCATTGCCGCGGTGGCGACCATGGCGAGGCGTGAATGCGCCCGTGTCATTGCAGATCCCCCGGTCTTGAAATTCTAAAGCGCGGTGTCGTCGGTTTCGCCGGTGCGGATGCGCACGGCGTGATCGAGCGGCACGACGAAGATTTTTCCGTCGCCGATCTGCCCGGTCTTGGCGGCGGCTGCGATCGCGTCCGTCACCTGGTCGAGCTGGTCGCTGGCGACCGCGACTTCGATGCGCAGCTTGGGCAGGAAATTCACCGCGTATTCGGCGCCGCGATAAATTTCCATGTGACCCTTCTGCCGCCCATAACCTTTGACCTCGCACACGGTCATGCCGTGAACGCCGACACGCGTGAGGGCGTCGCGCACCTCGTCGAGCTTGAATGGTTTGATGACGGCGATGACCAGTTTCATGATTTTCCTTCCCGGCAGCGAATGTGGACGGCGCCCGACCTTTCCCGAAAACCGCAACCCCGCCCTCAACTGAGTGAGGGGCAGGGCATTTCCGCTTCAGTCGCCCCGCTACGACAAGAGCCTCCCCGGCGGGCTGCCGGAGAAGGCTCGTTTGTCCAGCGTATCGACAGCCGGCTCGAAAATTAAGCGGGAATATTGCCTTGTCCAAAGGCATTCGCCCCGAAAAAGGGCATTGTACGGCAGCGACATTGACCTATTTGTCTGTCGCCGGCGTCGCCAAACCGAGGTGCCCGATCACACCCGGAAGCACGCCGCGCACCGCGCGCGGAGTCATGCCGGCGGAAATGTGGGGGTCGTAGAGCAAAGTGAGCAACGCGCGATCGTAGACCGTGAGGTATCCGACCATCCGTTTCTGGTTGAGCGTGGTCCAGGGGTTGCGCTGGTCGTGGTTCGACAGGCCGAAAGCGTGCAGCAGTTCGTGATAGG